>DASXTZ010000294.1:0-9441 GCA_036505135.1 Ignavibacteria bacterium | reverse complement strand
AAATGTCATCTCAATCCCTTCACTTGACCAGATTACACGGGTATTAAGTATCTCCTCATCATTTACAGGGTCGGGGTCAATATAATTTAACACATGGCCAAAGTTATCATTACCTTTTCTTGAAATCATAATAATATAATTGCTGCCAAGCGGGCGAAGCTGTTTGATAACGGAAAGGCAATACGGGTCGTATGAGTTATATTTAATATACTCACCCTGGCAGGATTCAATTATCTTTTTATTTGCAAATGTAAATCCAAAGAAATGAGCAGCAATAATAAGAACCAATACACCTGTTAAAATTCCCGCCGAAATAGAAAAATATTTTGTTATTCCCATAAGCTTATACTATGATACATTAGATGCTTCCAAAACATATTATGGTTTAAAAACTTAAAATACAAAGCCCGAATTTTTTTTGTCATACATTATATACCATTTTATAGTGAGTTTCATTTTCATCATAAATATCAAAACCTAATCTTTCATAAAAATTTTTAGCTTTTACATTTACTTTCAATACTTGTAATTTAATTGCCCCGCCCTTTGAATTTGCCTGATGCACCAGATCATCCATAATCCTGCAGCCAATATTTTTGTTTTGATAAGCATCAATTATATACAAGCCGCTAACTACTGTGTAATCATCTTCCCTGTAAGATTCAAGGGTCCCAATCGGTTTTCCTTCGACTTCTATAATTTGAAGTATATTTACATTAAAATCCTGTTTGTGATAGTCCAGTTGCCATTTGTCATCCCAGCCCCATGTTTGTGCAACATATTCGCCCAGCGCATTTTTCCTGATCTCATATGATAAACTGAAATCATTTAAAGTCGCAGGCCTTAAAGAATAATCAACTGATTTACTCAAGCAAACTCCAGACTGTATAAACCTGTTGGAATATTTTTGCCTTTTAATAAGACCTCTCCGAT
Organism: Ignavibacteria bacterium; assembly: GCA_036505135.1. Classification (GTDB taxonomy): domain Bacteria; phylum Bacteroidota; class Ignavibacteria; order Tepidaquicellales; family OLB5; genus DASXTZ01. The sequence continues at coordinate 8,508 of DASXTZ010000294.1, read as the reverse complement.
AAGCTCTCCCCTAAAACCTTCAAAGCGGGGCATTAGCCTGTGCATCTTGTTGGACATAAGAATGTCTTTGTTATATTTATTACACTGGTCCTGTATTCTTGCGGCTGTATTTAGAACGTCTCCATGATATGCGATTTCTTTTTTAATTTCCCCGACTTCTGCAACTGTCACAAAACCGCAGTTCATTCCCGCCTTAAATTCAGGAATAATCCCGAATTTTTTCAGATAGAAATCTTTTCTTTTGCATAATAATTGTTTGAATGCAAAATAAAAATGGAAGCAATTTTCGTTTTCCATACCTTTATTCATTTCCCATGTTAAGATTATCTCATCGCCCACGTATTGGTATATTTCAGCTTTATACCGTGCGATAATAGATGTTATATCATAAAAACAATCCTGTATGAACTCGCTATATCTTATGTGCGCCAGCTTTTCGGCAATGGTTGTTGATGACCTGAGGTCAAGAAACATAAATATACGTTCTTCCTGCCTTGGCCGGTGATATTTGCCGGAAAACAGCTTCCAAAGTATACCCGGACCGAATTTCTTGTTAACCTGCTTAATAAAATTTAACAGCAGGCTCATAGAAACGCCGTAAATAAATAAGGCTATTGGATACTGGCTCGAAAACGTATAATTTAACGAATACATTATTCTGCCTTCAGTTTGGTTAGTAAGAATTCCATGCGTAACAAATATAGATACTATTGCAAAAAATATTATTAACGAATAGGCAATACTCTTTATAAGGATTATATTTCGAAAAGATGCCCTTTTAAATTTTTCGATGTCAAAAGCGTAATCCACTAATGAAATTAGAAATGCGTAAAAGACTGCAACTATATTTGCCTCGGCAAACATTAAACCTAAATTAACCGATTTTATCTTAATAAAATATTCTGTGTAGTCGTATACTCCAAAATAACGATAGATCACAAATAAACTACAAGCAATGACCCAGAATAATATATTAAAGCCTGCTTCTTTAAGAAATCCTTTTTTCATTTTATCATCCCCGCTTCAAAACTGCGAGTGCATTTCCATATCTGCACTCTGAAATTAAAATTTTAATCCATAAGGGAGAGAAGTCTTATTATCTGTTTCGCTGACAAATCCTGCTTTTAAATAAATATTTTCAGGACCTGTCCAAACTTCGCCGTCAGGCAAATTAAAACCGCATTTAGGAAATGCCTGAACATGTTTTATGCCATTTTTTTCCAAATCGTTCAATATTAAATCCAAAAATTTTTGAGATAAACCTTGTTTTCTGAACTGCGGCTTAATTAAAAAACAAGTAATGGCCCATGCATCGGGCGATGGTGTGAGATTAAATTGATTTGTTAACTTCTCTAACCTGTCCCTTTTAACACACTGACACCATCCGATTGGTGTGTTATCTATATACAACAGATATCCGTCGTATTCACCCTTATCAAAGAGTTCTTCTCGCAGCATTAAATTTTCCTCAGCGGTTCGGTCTCCCCATCCATCCCATGTCTTAACCCACCAGGCCGTACAATTGCACCATCTATCGTCTCCGGAGTGAATCCGGAAGAAATCAGTTTTATACTTTTCGCTTAATTTCTTAATACGAATGTTCATAGTGAAAATAATTGTAAAATTATATAATAATGAGCATATTTAGTATTGAAAATTTAATGCGACCTTTTTGCCCCCAAATGCATCATATTAACAAAATCCGGATTTTTATTAAATAAATTGGCCAAATGTCCCGGGACACACGAGAATTTACACAGTTACTGAAACCGCATTATAATGATGCTCTAAGATATTGCAGGGCACTATGTGCCAAATGGTCGCCTTCTGAAGCTGAGGATGTTTTGCAGCAGTCATTTCTTCAGGCTCTTGAAAATTTCAGCAACCTGAAAGACAGCTCAAAGTTCAAATCATGGTTCTTTAAGATAATAACGAGAGTTTTTTATTCTTCAGTGCGAAAACACTTTTGGAAGAAGTTTGTGCCGCTGGATGATAACCCGGGAATACCTGAAATGCCTAGCGTTTTTGGAGAACAGGATGCAAATGAGGATAGAAAAATATTATACATTGCGCTTTCGAAACTTTCTGCAAAAGAGCGCACTGCAATCCTTCTTTTTGAAATAGCAAATTTTTCCATCGAAGAAATTACAGTTATTCAGGGGGAAAAAAGCATTTCAACAATAAAATCGCGCCTTAGCAGGGCACGGAAAAAACTCAGGGATTATCTTACCGGGCCGGAAATAGATTTCCGGTCAAACATTAATACTAACGGTAATTTTACAGGAGATTTAGAAAATGAAACAATCAGCCTCATCTCAGAAATCAGAGCAGGAAAATAAAATATATATGGAGAACTATTTTAATGCGGTTAAAAGCCAGGAATTTTCCCGGACACGAGAAGATGTAAATAACTGGCTTTGTAAAGCAGATATAAAAATCAAAAACCAAACCGAAGAAAGGAAACTCCATAAAATGAAGAACTTCATCCTGGCTCATAAGCTAAGGCTGGTTTATACAGTAATTGCCCTCGTTGCTATTATTGGCGCATGCAATATGCCCGTAACACAGAGTGAAAATGTAGGAAATATGATTACATGGTCAGTTGATAAAGGCAACACTGATGCAATAAGTAAAATAGATGATCTGCCCTGGTTAAAAACTGCCGACCAGGTTGATAAAAACGGGAACATTAACAACGGCAAAGAGGAAATTATTTACACTGCTGTTCTGCAAAAATCCACTGAGGGACAGATTGCATCTTTCAGGAATGACCTCGAAAAAATAGGGGTTTCTGCATTGAAGATAATCCCGATTAACAATGATGTTAAACGCCCTTTATATGCAGCCGCACTTAATAATTTTTTCAGTATCAATATAAATGCAACCGGCAAAAGCGATGAAGAGCTCCAGGCAGAAGTTCAGCGCCAGCTGAAAGAGCAGGGCGTGGAAATGAACATCCAGTTTAAAACAGATGCAAACGGTAAGCGTAATATTATGATTGTCAACGAGAAAGGCAACGAAACAAACACGCCGAAATCATATGAAATAAACATTGATGATAATAACGGCAAGGAAAAAATTAAGCTGATGCAGAAACAAGCCGACCCTGAAAAATTTAAAGGGAAAACCGACCAGGAGATTCGTGAAATTGTAAGAAAAGACCTCGATAATCCGGATTTAAAAGATGAAGAAATTAAAATTCAAAGAAATGGTGACAATGTTCAGGTAAAAGTTGAAGTTGAAAGAGAACATTAAGAGTTAATAAAGATCAATTAAAAAACTAACCCATCCTGAAAAACGGATGGGTTTTTTATTGCTGGTAAACCTAAGACTTCGAAAGTTTAAATTTTTTATTGAGCCCTGAATTCCCTATCAATAATTTCTATTTCACCGGGATAAGTTATGGGGCCAAGAACTGTTTCAATTGTTGGGGTAGCTTTTAAGGTTACCCTTGCCGCCGAACCGTTTCTGCCTCCAAGAGCAAGCGCAAGATTAATTAAACTTTCATACCCCTGGTCTCTGAAAAACTGGAACAGATCAAGTGACATGCGGATTGGAATATTTGTTGCCTCACCTATACCGGGAACAGTAATATTACCAATATTTCCATTAATTGTTTCCTTATTATCCAAGAACAAGCGCCAGGCAAGGTTCTTTATAACTGCTGAAGTCTTCTTGGTTCCGCCCGTCCCGTCATTTGGATTTTTTGCCAGTACGTTAAGTGTAAACTCAACCGGAAGCCTGCCGTCGGTAAATGCGCTTAGCAGCTTTGCTGCATCAAGAACGCTGAAATCAGATAATCTTGATGCATTTGAAAAGCCAACTCCCGCTGCGCTTAACCCGGTAACTTTATCAAGCTTGAATTGAAGGCGCTGAAGATTGACAATTGCATCATACACCCCCGAGCAGCTAAGATTCAACAGGATGGTAAATGCAAAAATATATGATAAAATTTTTTTGAGAATTATGTTCATCATGTTATATTTTATATATTAATATAAACACAAATAATATCTTTAAGTTTTCATGATTTCTAAAAGTCAAATAGAAACGCCAGGTTTAACTGAAAAGTTGATATTGACCTGCTCGACCCAATGGGATGCTTATCAAGGTCATTTGGAAATATAGGATCTGCATCATCATTTAAAAAAAGATAAGCATCAATCCGTTCGTCCCCTACAGTATAGGATTTCCCCAATAGATTATGAAGATTAAATCTTGCTCCCACGTCAACTGAATATTTTTTCCCAACAGCAATATTTACCCCGGTGCCAATTCCGAGGCCCAGCCTAGTTGCAGATGATAATGAGAAAGTCCCTGTGGGAACCTTAGCAACATCGTGGAAAGTAGTTTGACCGCTAATACTGGTGATCAAAAGGTCAGCTCCGATATATGGTCTTACCGAACCCGACGAAATAAAACTATATTCGGGTCCAATTGCAATAGTTAACAGATTGTGTTTAACTTCTACAAATGAATTAGGCTTATCAGGTTCAGAGATACCTGACTGGCTGAGCGGAGAATATATTATTGCAAGCCTACCGTTAAGATGTGAAAATTTAGCTCTGAACATTGCGCCGAAATGAAATTTTCCGCTTAGACCATACATAGTCCCGTTATAATAATCTGAAGTTTCACCGGAATAATCACCTACCGGAATAGTAAAACCAATAACCGGGCCGGCTGAAAATTTAACCTGCGAATAAATTATATTAACAAGAATCAGCGGAATAAAAATTATTTTAACTTTTAATATTTTCATTTTTCTCCTTTGATTAATTTTTCAATATTTGTATCAGTATTAAAAATCAAAAAGAAATCCTAAATTAAACTGAATAGTTGAAATAGACCTGTCGCTGGCAATAAAATGTTTATCATCACCCGAAGCAAATAATGGATCTTTATCATCATTCAGCGAGGTATACGAATCTATCCTATTATTACCACCCTTAAATTCCTTACCGAACAGGTTATGCATATTATATTTAATACCTGCATCAAGAGAAAACTTTTTCCCAAAGCCTACATTAACGCCTATTCCCAATCCAAGCCCGGTACGTGAAGCTGAGGACATAGATGATGTACCGGATGGAACTGCAGATGTTCCCTGAAATATAGTTTCACCGCTAAAGCTTGTGAACAATAGATCGATTCCGGCATACGGCCTAATCGGTACAGCCGGTAGGCTAAAGAAAAATTCCGGCCCAATCGCAATAGTTAAAAGTTTATGTTTTACCTCAACAGTTTGGCCTGTGCCAGAACCTGTAGAACCATCATTGCTTAATGAGGCATAGAGGACCGATAATCTTCCACTTAAAAAAGGTATTTTAACTCTTGCCATGGCGCCAAAGTGTATCCCCCCGCTTAAGCCATAATTTGTTCCGTTATAATATTCCTGCGGCGTTCCTGAATAGTCGCCTGACGGGCTGGTGTAACCAACCACAGGACCCAGCGAAATGCTTATTTGCGAATAAGAGGTACTCAATAAAACTAACGACAAAAATACTACACTAATCTTTATTACTTTCATTGTCTTTACCTTTTAATTATTAAAAATTTTTTATTAAAAAAGAAAACAAACGCTTAATGCCAAAGCCCGAATTTAAATCTCTACCAGGCAGGCCATAAATTATTGGCGGCATCAAATTGCGGCTGATTTTGAAGCAGCTTTGATGGCGTTCCGCCATTTGTTGAAACAAGCCAAATGTTTCCGTTTGCACCTGTAAACCTGATGTATGCAACCAGGCCGCCGTTAGGAAGCCATGTTGGATAACGCAAATGAACATTAGGTTCATATTGTATATCAGCTGGCTGTCCATTGTTGGTGGGATAGGCTAATGCAACTATCTTCCAGAAATCGCCATTTGTTTTGTCAGACTCAAAAATAATTTTGTTACATTCCGGCGCCCATGCGGGATAACCCGAGTTATTTGGATTATAAAAATTTACATTATTGCCTGGATTTAATGGATCAATTATATAAACATCATGATCTGTTGAGGTTGCTGACGACTGAAATTCATAAGCTACCCTTCTTACCGAAATTCGGGGTGACCATTTTGGATTGTATTCATCCTCGCCAACGGTATTTCTTATTTCCCTGATATTTGATATCTGGAAATTATTTCCTGTACCCGAAACATCCCCTAAAAAGAGATCTCTTGAATCAGACGTATCTATATCTCCTCCGTTGTTATCTTCCCTTCTATCCCATATTAAATAATTGCCGTCTGGAGAAAAAGAAGGATTGTTATCCCAATTTCCGCCGGATGAAAATAATTTTTTGGGAATTTCTGTAATACTGCTATCAATGCTTCCGTCATCTTTAAAAAAGAAAGCATATATTTCCTGCTGGATGCCATTTGTCCTGGAGAAAACCAGAACCCGGCCATCCGGTGACCAGTTTGATTGCTTATCATCCGATAAATACCCTTCGGTCAGATTATATGGATTTGCCGGGTAAATCAGGTTTGTAGAATCAAGAACACCAGATGTAACCTGAGCGAGATAAATATCGTAATTAGTTGTTAGATTTGAGGTAAAAGAAAAAAATTTACCTGAACGTGTCAAATCGGAGCCAACCTGTACCGGAATTATAACTTCTTCTTTACATCCTGCAAAATTCAAGAAAATTACAGTTACTGCTAATAAAAATAATGCACTAAGATTTTTCATATCGAATTTTAAATTAGTTTAAAAATGTGATACAAATTGCATTCTAAAAGGCAATCCAGCTATGGCCAGATTGCCTTTTAAATTCATAAAGTATTATTAAATACTAATATAATCACTTTTTTAACTAATTCACATAAACATAACAACTATTTTTAATCAGGAAGACCATTTCTATCATTATCTTTAAATATCTTGAAATTATGATTAATGTTGTCTTTTATATTATTATCTATATCACTGCTATTGACCGGATCATTCGGGTCCAGGTAAAGTCCATTTTTAATAAACCATATATACGGTTTCATGACAAGAGTTATATTAGTTTTCCCGCCAACATCCAGATAAAGAGAGCTCGGAAAGCTTAATATCTGATGAGCCGATTTTGTTGATTTATATAAAAATGGGGTTCCTGCATACCTACCTTGAACGACCACAGAATATTTGCCATTTGAATCAGCAAAATCGGGGTCAGGAATGGGCTCGCCATCCTGCAGCTTATGAACTTCAAATTTTACTCTATCATAGCTTCCGGGAGGAACCTGTGCAGTAGTCATCAGTGTAACGTTGTTAACATTAGCCATATCAAGAAATACATAAAATGGGCCAACTTTAAAGTTAGTTTCAGTTGAAGTGCTCGTTACATTCAGTTTTATATCTTTCATTAACAGCTTAACCCATTCTATATGTAAGATTCCTACATCTCCTACTGAATCGTCGCTTGGCATAGTGCTGAAGTCAAGATCATGCATAACCGGAGTAACAGCATCTTTACATGAATTGAAACTAAACAAGACAAACACCACACACACTAATTCTAAAATAAATTTTTTAGTTTTCATTTTCTTAATTATTTAATTTATAATCTTTACCTCAAATTTAGATTAAGGCCTCGTCCGCTGAGAGACGGACGGGACCCGGATAAATATTTTTCATTTTATTTCTTTCCCCTTACTCTTACTGTTATTTCCCCTTGATTTACTTTCATTATTATTTTTATTACCGTTATTTTTATTATCGTCGCCCTTATCTTTGCCTTTTACTCTATTTTCTCCACCATCGTTATTTCCTTTGTCTGATGGTCCTTTGCCCAAATCTTTTGAATATTTCTTCTTTCCTCCTTTATCCTTTTGACCACCTTTATCCTGATTTCCTTTTCCCTTATCATTCTGCCCACCCTTATCTTTGCCTTTATCATATTGGCCACCTTTATCTTTCCCTTTATCATTTTGACCGTCTTTATTTTTGCCATTTTTCATATTGCTGTCATCGCCTAACTTTTTATTCCCTTTTTCCTTTCCTTTATTTTCTTTATTCATATTCTCATTCTTGTTCTTTTCACCGGATTTTTCTATGTTTTTTCCTTTATCCTTTCCACTTTCTTCCTTTTTTTGCTGACCTGATGATTCTTCGTTACCCTTGCTCTTAGACTTCACATCTTCATACTTATTATACTTTATCGGTTTCACCAAAGAGCCGGTGGTTTTTTCCTTTACTTTTATTCTCGTAAATTTTGGCGCATATGTATTTATCTGGCTGCCGGCAAACTTAACATCCTTAATATTTGATACCTTATTGATTTTGACCATTTCGATCTTTGAGCCTCTTACTTTTTCGATTATTGTAACATCAGGCCCCCTGTTAATAACAACGTTGTTTACAACCATAATCCCAGCAGGGCGAGTCATCTGCTCAATAATGGTTACTCTATCGCCTGTGTATATGTATCTATATATAGTGGGTTCGACAAAATATCTTTTCTCCACAATTATATACCGGTCATAGCCTATAGGCGGGACAATTATTTCATTACTTACCAGATAAACACTGGGAGGA
>DASXTZ010000293.1:0-2103 GCA_036505135.1 Ignavibacteria bacterium | reverse complement strand
TGCCTATTACAACAGCATTAACGGGAATGGTTTGTCCCCTTTCAGTTGTAATTACTTCGGTCCCGTCCTGGTTTCTTATATCTTTCACAGTATCCTTTGGTACGAGCTCAACTCCCTTTTCACCATAATAATTTGTGATGTACTCAGCAATTTCTTTTGGAAACATTTTTTCCCCAATATATTTCGATGGAAATATCATCGTAACCTTTTTCCCGTTCATAGCGAGCGCCGCAGCAATTTCAGAGCCGATAAACCCGCCGCCAACTACAGCAAATTTTTCCGCCGTTTCGGCAAGTTCACGCAGCTTTTTATAATCGTCAAAGGTCCTGTAATAAATAATATTTTCACCATCAAAAGAAAACTTTCGGGGTTCGCCTCCGGTGGCCAGCAAAAGCTTGTCATAATACAATTTCTCACCTGTATCAAATGAAACTGAATTATCTTTATTAATGCTTAAAACACTCGCATTCAAAAGCAAAGTTAGGTTCGGCAGCTGCTGGGTATTCTTCCATATTTTTTCCTCCGGAGCGCCCTTCCATAAGCCTTTAGTTAAAGGGGGCCTGGCATAAGGAGGATGTGCTTCCCTGCTTATTACCGCAATTGATCCCTCGCTATCCAGCTCGCGGATACCTTTTACGGCTGCATCGGCTGTCATTCCCCCGCCAACAATAATGTATTTATAATGATTCATAGCAAATAATATAAAAAACAAGGGGTCATGACCCCCTGTTTTATGCAGTTAATAAATTTATTTCTTAAAAGTTATATTTAACGTCAGTTCATCATTACCTCGTTTTACTATTAAAACAGTTTCCTCGCCAGGCTTGAACTTTGATAACGCATCTGTATAATCGTAAATATTCTTTATTTCAAAGTCTCCCATTTTCTTGATTATATCACCTGCCTGGAGGCCGGCATTTTCTCCCGCACTCCCCGCTTTCACGCCTGTTATAGCAAGTCCTTCCGAGCTGGATGAGTAATCGGGTATTATACCAAGGGTAACACGAAAACCCATGTTACGGTTTTCACTAGTCTGCTCTTTTGTTTTTATATAATCAGGTTTGAGTGCAAGGTTATTTAAACATTCAACAACATTTGCAACCATATTAAGTACCTTAACTTCGCCCTCAGCATTTATTTTATCCCAGTCATCGCTTGGGCGGTGATAATCCGAGTGCAGGCTGGTAAAGAAGAATAAGACAGGCACTTCTTTTCCATAAAAGCTTGAGTGGTCTGACGGGCCAAACCCATCGGTATTTTTTGTAAGATTAAAATTTGCTATGCCGTTTAATGAATCAATCATCTTATCCCAGATACTTGATGTCCCGGTTCCTCCAACAGTAAGCTTATTATCTGCAAGCCTGCCAACCATATCAAGATTGATCATCGAAACTATATTATATTTCTTAAACAGTTCGCTTTTGGTAAAATAAGCTGAGCCTATCAAGCCGGCCTCTTCTGCGCTGAATGTCATAAATATTACGCTTCGCTTTAGGCCTTTTTTGTTCGATGCGAAATATTCGGCTAGCTCCATAACCCCCGCACAGCCCGATGCATTATCGTCTGCGCCGTTGTGAATAGCCGGCTCATGCTTATCATACAGTGAACCGTATTTCATTCCGTCACCAAGATGGTCCATGTGCGCGCCTATTACGATTGTTTCATTCTTAAGAGTCGGGTCATTGCCTTCTATCAATCCAATTAAGTTATTAGTATACGCCGTTATAAACTTCAGGTCGGTTTGTATTTTTGCTTTTGTGTTAGCGTCAGTAAATGCAAAGGAATTGGAGACCTTCAGACTATCTATATCTGCCTGTATTTTAGCTAAATCCTTATTATTTTCCGAAAACAGCATATCAAACAGCGAACGTTTTGCACTGATAACCGGAATTTCAATCTTGTCATTAGAAACTCTTAAACGACCAAGCTCATCTTCACCGTGGTTAGGGCCGGCAATAATGATCATACCTATAGCTCCCGCCTCTTTCACCATGTTGGCTTTGCGGCGTGGATTTTCATACTGGGCAAACGGATTATCATGCGGATTATTATAACCAGGGGAGTTTTTAAGCACCAAAGCGATCTTACCTTTCAGGTCAATAT
>DASXTZ010000292.1:0-7088 GCA_036505135.1 Ignavibacteria bacterium | reverse complement strand
TCAGAATGATTACCCAAAAGCGGTAAAGGTTTATGACATTAAGCTTGACGGAGCTAAATATTATGGCCCGTTCAGAAGCTCGGTAACCGTTAATACCTTACTGGAAACCATAAACCGCGATAACTATTTAAGAAGCTGCAGGGAAGTTAAGCTTAATGTAAGCAAATCACGCGTGCCTTGTTTATATCATCAGATAGGGCAATGTTTTGCGCCCTGTAATTATACTCAAAGCTTTACTGATTACCGTAGTATGGTTAACAATGCTATCGAATTTATTGAATCTCAAACGACAGATAGTGCCTTGAGTACAATGGAGCAAACTATGAATGCGCTTGCAGATGAATTAATGTTTGAAGAGGCGGCATACGTAAGAGACAAAATTGATGACCTTAAAAGAGTGTTAACTAATCTTAAGCTAACCTCCAAAGATTTTAAAACGCAGGATTTTGTAGTAAAATGTTTTGGTGAAAATATGAGTCAACCCCACCCCATCCCCTCCCCACCTGGAGAGGGGCGCTTCAATGAGGTGTTTTTTATCTCATGCGGGAAATTAATTAAAAACATAATACTTGAAAAAAATTCGTTTGATAACAAGCTGATAGAAGAAGCTGTTTCTAATATATACTTTAATGGAAATCTATTCGGCAAATCACTCTATAATATACCGGCAAAGGTAACGCCTGAAGACCTGGATGCGATGAAAATTGTATATAACTGGATATATCATAATAATTCCCCCCAAACACTCTTAAAAATAGAAAAAAATACAAAAGCAAAGGAAATTTTGGAATTTGTTATTGGTTAATTTTCTCCATGTTCCCGGGATTTATAGGTTCCATTTTCCTCTATTATATGCGCATAATTACTATTCCAGCTTTTATAAAAAATATCCCGCACTTTTTGAGTAAATTTACCGTTTTCAATAACTAAACCAACATTTCTTGAATTGTAGAAATACTCCCTGGACATATTGCTTGTTCCTATCCAGCAAACCGTATCGGACGTAATGAATTTGCAGTGTTCTACCCTTGCAAAGGGAATATAGCCGCCTGACCAATCCGGGATTTCGGTGTACTTAACCTCTATATTAGGATGAGTAATTAGAAATTTAAAATGTTCAGCTGCGTTTTTACCAAGGCTCCAATCGGAAATTATTAATTTTATCTTTACTCCTCTTGCAGCAGCATTAATCAAAGCGCTGTCTACCTCACTCCAATATTCACCCTTGCTATTTACATTATATGACAGGAATTGAAGATTTATTTCCGTTTTCGCTGCATTTAAGATTTTTAAAATTCGATTAATATCATAATATCTAAACTGAGGGGGGGAAGTATAACACCAGAAAAAATAATATTGAGGATACCTAATATTTTTAAAGATCTCAAAGGAGGAATATGATTGTTGAATGTTCATCCATCCAAAATTATCAGAATAATCTACAACCATTGGTGGCAGAGATAATTTATAACTGCACGTATCATTAATGTAGTTCGCAAAGCACCAATCATAATCAAAAATATCCTGATAAAATTCAACACCATCTTTTCGTTTAATTCTCACTCCAAGCTCGTGAATATGCTTCAATGCTCTCCAGTCAAAATTTTGGCTGCCGAGAAAAACCTGTTCACCATCAATAATAAAAAACTTTGCATGCTGGATGCCGCCTGTCATATTTTTAATGTTTATTATTCTTCTTTCAATATTTAAATCCTGATAATACAGCCAATCAACGTCTTTTGGATATGTTTTATACATTTCGGAATCAACTATAATTCTAACTCTCACTCCTCTTTTTGCAGCGGCAACTATCGCATTTAATATTGTATCGAGCGGCTCCCCTTTTTCGTTTGATATATATAACTGTTCGATATCAAGGGTGCTCTTAGCCGAGTTTATCATCTCAAGCCAAACTTCCTGCGTGTTGCGGATATCAGGATTATCAAGGGTTGTCTCAACAGGAATGCTTTCCACCAGCTCAACATTAAAACTATTTTGGGGAAAAGAACTGGATGAAAATAACAGGAACGAAAAAAATAATAATATTAATTTAAGTATATACATAATAATAGATTCCCGCTTTCGCGGGAATGACATTCATCCTATTTTCCTGGATTTGTTGGCCTGATTTCAATTTCACTTGCCATTGCATTTACAGGTAACGATGAAGCATACAGGCAGCTTTCGGCTATATCATTCGGATGCAGAACTGTGCTGCGGTCTGAAGAAATCACAGTTTGGGACTCCGAACGGAAAAAATCTGTATCAACCGTTCCCGGGCAAATTGCAGCAACTCTTATATTGTACTGCCTTACCTCAAGCATTAAAGCACGTGACATCCCCATAACCGCATGTTTTGTGGCACAGTAAATTGTTCCTGTTGCAAACCCCTGTTTTCCGGCAATGGAAGCAATATTAATAATCGTTCCGCTTTTTTGCTCTATCATATAAGGCAGAAATCCACGCGTTAAAAGATAAATTGCCTTAACATTTGTATTGAACATTGCATCGTAGTCTTCGGTTTTTGAATCAACCATATTATCAAATATAGAAAATCCCGCATTGTTTACAAGTATATCAATTCTTTTAAACTTTTGTATTGTTCTATCAATAACCTCATTAATTACTTTTTCCTGCGATACATCACCTGAAATTAAGATTATATTATTCTCGTATTTTTCATTTTCCTTTAAGAATCTGTTAAGGTCTTCTTTTGTCCTTGAAACAAGCACAACATTTGCGCCTTCTTGTAAAAAAAGTTCGGCAGTTGCTTTGCCAATCCCTTTGCCTGCTCCGGTTATTACCGCTATTTTATTTTTTAATTTCATATTGATAAGATTAATGCATTTCCTCTGCGTGTGAAATAGAAACTAAAATGACACCGGTGAAAACTATGATAAATCCCGCGATATGTACCCACATAAATCCTTCACTAAGTACAATATACGAAAGTACAAGTGCACTGATTGACATAACACCCATAAATCCTGCCGCTATACTTCCGCTAACCTTTTTTACTCCGTCAAACCATAGTATTGAGGCAAGCCCCATTCCGCCCACACCCCACCAAAGAAGAGCAAGCCATGCATCAACGGAAATTTTTTCAATCTGCAGATTCTTTATTTCAAATACTGAAGGAACTATAAAAAGTATTAGCGAAATTACGGCTGTTAAAAAGGTAAGCACCAGGGCATTTACTTCCTGTGAAATTTTTTTGCTGAATAATGTATACAAGGCCTCTGAGCAAACAGCTAGGAAAATCAGAAAAATACCGGTAAGGCTGACTTTGTTTTCATGATTATGGCTGCCTGATAAATTTATTATCACAATTCCGGCAACACTCAATATTATCGCGGTAATTTTTTTTCATTCCAGCTTATCTTTTAAAAATAGAAACGCACCAAAAGCAGTTACAGCAGGCGTAGAGCTCATCACTACGCTTCCCGCTACCCCTGAAGCATATCTCATGCCATAAAGCATAAATACACTAAACAGAAAAACACCGCAAAAAGCTATTAAGAAAACCGTAAGGTAATCTTTTTTCTGAAATTTCCGATAATCATTTCTGTATTTTAAAACAAAAGGCAGCATAAATAAAATAGCTGCTGCCAGCCTCAAAAGGGAAGCAGTGAAAACCGGAAAATTCGAAGTTACTATTTTGCTTATTGGTAAGGTACTTCCGAACAATGCCATCCCTAAAAAAAGTTCAATATAAATTATTAATTTTTTCAGTTCGTAAATTTATTCAAAAATTAAATCAAATAAAAAAGACGCACTTATTATTACGTCTTTTTCTTTGCTCTTGATTTGCTTTCGAAACCCTTATATGTTTTTGCTTTTCAATTCGAAATTCATAATTCAAAATTCACAATTGCTTTTACAGGTCTCCTTTTATCGGCCTGATAATAACATCTTCAATTACTACCTTTTGCGGCTGGTTTGCTACCTGCAGAACTATTTCAGCTACCTCGCGGGCAGTCATCATCCGTCTGCTATATTTTTGTCTGGAGGGTGCGCTCCACATTGGAGTATCCGTTGCCCCGGGATAAATATTGGATATCTTTATATTGAATTTCCTTACTTCTGCCCGCAAGACATTTGCCATTGCAGCAAGTCCCGCTTTTGAAGCAGAATATATGGCGCTATCGGTAAATACTGTGTTTGAAGCGACTGAAACCAGGTTTATTATATGTCCTCTTTTTTTCTTGATCATGAGCGGTAAAACAGCTTTTGACGCAATGAAGCCTCCTCTTAAATTAGTATCAAGCACATAATCGTAATCAAAAGTTTTAGTTTCCAGGAAAGATTTGTAAACTGTTACGCCGGCATTATTAACCAGAATATCAATGGCTTTACACTTTTCAAGAATTTTTTTTCGGGTTGAAAGAATGCTGCGTTCGGAAGTAACATCACAAACGAAGGCATAGGCCTCATGCCCCGCGAAGCGAATTTCACTGACAAGGCTTACAAGGCGTGATTTTCTTCTCGCTGTTGCTACTATTGTATAGCCTGATTTTGCGAATACTTTCGCAAGCTCAAAACCTATTCCCGTTGAAGCTCCGGTTATCCAAACCACACGGTTCATAAATCAGAAGTTAGTTCAATACAATATCGCAATTTATGCTTTTCGCTTTTGCTTTTCAATCCGAAACCGTTAATACTCTCCCCACAGTGCTCTTAGGGTATTTGAAATTTCTCCTATCGAAGCGTAGCTTTCAACACATGCCAGTATATATGGCAAAATATTTTGGTCCGTACCGGCCGCCTTTTTCAACTCCTTCAGAGTTTCCTGAACTTTTTTATTATCTCTTGTTTTTCTGACTTCCTTCAGCTTTTCGATCTGCTTTTTTTGTATCGAATCATCTATCTTTAAAAGCGAAATCTTTTCTTCATTCTCATCAACAAACTGATTAACACCAACTATAATTCGTTTTTTCTCCTCAATTTCTTTTTCAAACTCATAAGCCGATTTTGCAATCTCATCAGCCTGGTAGCCTAATTCAATACATTTTACTGCTCCGCCCATACTATCTATCTTATCAAGATATTTCCATACCCCTTCTTCTATTTTATCGGTTAAATATTCAATATAATAAGAGCCTGCAAGCGGGTCAACAGAATCAGCCACTCCGCTTTCATAAGCTATAACCTGCTGAGTTCTGAGTGCAGTTGTAACAGAATCTTCGGTCGGAAGAGCCAATGCCTCATCCTTTGAATTAGTGTGCAGCGATTGGCATCCTCCCAGCACTGCCCCCAGCGCTTCTATAGTTGTTCGTATTACATTGTTTTCAATCTGCTGTGCAGTTAATGAAACTCCCGCGGTCTGGCAATGGAAGCGAAGCATCATGCTTTTTTCGTTCTTAGTTTTGAAACGTTCCTTCATTATTTTTGAATAGACTCTTCTGGCTGCGCGAAACTTTGCCACCTCCTCAAGAATATTTATCTGCCCGTTAAAGAAAAATGAAAGGCGTGAGGCAAAATAATCAACATCAAGTCCCTTACTTATTGCAGCTTCTATATAAGCTATGGCATTTGCCATCGTGAAGGCAACCTCCTGTATTGCATTAGAGCCTGCTTCCCGTATATGATAGCCGCTTATAGAAATCGTATTCCAGTTCGGCACATTTTCATGGCACCACTGGAAAATATCTGTAATCAGCCTCATGGAGAATTTCGGCGGATAGATGTACGTTCCCCGTGATATATATTCTTTTAGTATATCATTCTGAACTGTGCCTGATATTTTCTTAAGGTCAGTATTTTGTTTTTTTGCAACAGCTACATACATGCAAAGAAGTATAGCTGCCGTTGCATTAATTGTCATTGAAGTTGTTATCTTTTCAAGAGAGATGCCATCGAAGAGTATTTCAAAATCTTTCAGGGTATCAATAGCTACTCCAACTTTACCTATTTCACCTTCAGCCATCGGGTCATCACTATCATAACCTATTTGGGTAGGAAGGTCAAATGCTATAGAAAGGCCGGTTGTTCCTTCTTCAAGCAGGAATTTATAACGCCAGTTGGATTCTTCGGCAGTTCCAAAACCGGCATATTGCCGCATAGTCCAGAAACGTGAACGGTACATTTGTTCATGAACGCCGCGTGTAAAAGGGTAGCTTCCGGGTTTTCCGAGTTTTTTCCTGTATTCTTCAGTATCAGATTCAATATAAGGTGGAATATTTATACCCGAATCTGTTAAAAATTTATCTTTTTTCTGTTTCATTTCCTTCATTTTTCTCTGTAAAAGTACTTCAATGCAAAAATACTTTGTTTTGAGTTTACTTACAATTTAAAAGAAACTAAGGTAAACACATATATTTAAATATATTTTTGAAACATTATTGTAACTATAAACATTTTTCTTTAAGTTTGGGTAATATTATTTGATTTGCCTGCAGCAGTCAGGCCTAAAAATAGGAGGATTTTACAATGTTGAATAAAATGAAATCCCGATTCACATCGGAAAAGAAAATTATCTCAATAACGGCCTTAATTCTTATCCTTGCACTTGGTTTTCTGTACCTGAACCAAAGCAGGCTGATTGCAGATGACAGGGATGGAAAGAAAAGCTGTACTATAGATAAATCATCCTGCACTGAACATAAAGTTATAAAAGCAGGAGGCGAATGGTCAAGCTATGAGTTTGTAACGGATAAAGCGTGCTGCGAAGAGATGAAAACACAGCTTCAGACAGATTTAATGAGTGTCGCAGGTGTTAAAGAAGTAAAGTTTGGTCCTTCATGCAGCGTTTCAAAAATGTCCCAGGTAACAATATATTATGCGGCAGGTGAGACATCGGAAGAAACATTAGCAGCTTATTTAAAGGATAAAAATTATGATTGTTCAGGTCACTCCGGATGCGATAAGGATGGTACGGGTTCTCATAAAGAATGTCCGCACAAAGAATCGAACCAAACAAAACAGCTGTGATCTTCTGAAAAGTTTTTTCAAAGGGATTGGAACTAACCAATCCCTTTTTTTATTTACTAACTTCTAACTTATAATGGATAAATTTGATGCAATCATTATCGGAACAGGACAGGCCGGCAAACCCCTTGCTCTGGCATTATCTAATGAAGGGTGGAAAG
>DASXTZ010000291.1:0-3945 GCA_036505135.1 Ignavibacteria bacterium | reverse complement strand
CCATTAATCCTCTTGCCTGCTCAATGTATGCATCTTTTACATAACCAAAAGATACGGCACGGTAACCTGGATCATTTACGTCAGGTGAAAGTGAAAGAGTTTTGTTTGTAGGGCCAATAGCTCCTGCAACATAGCGTGGTTTACCAGGTGTAAGCTTTATGAACTTATCGGCTGCCTTTCTTGCCACCTTCGCTGCGGCATAATTCATTTCATAAGTGAAAGACTCCGTTCCGTAATCTGACTGCGATATCGGGTTAGCATTAAATGTGTTTGTGCCGATAATATCAGAACCCGCGCTTAAATACTCATTAAAGATTTCCTCAACAACATCAGGCTTAGTAATAGATAAAATATCATGGTTGCCTTTTAGGTTATGGCTATGGTCTCTGAACTTTTCGCCACGGTAATCTTCTTCAGTCAGCCCGCGTTTTTGAAGCATGGTGCCGCGCGGCCCATCGAGGATTACTATTCGTTTACCTAACTCCTCAATTAAGCGTTTTATCATTAAATAAATTCGGTTATTATTTACTTATTTTGCTTTCCTGTAAAGCAGGTGCCTTTACAAATTTTGTTATCAGTTCATAAACACCAATCATTACGGTGATATATACAACGTCAGCTAATATAGTCATTCTGAAAAATGGAATTGCAGCTATGTAAGAATCCATTAATCCCTTAAAGCTCATTTCGTAGAACAGACCGCTTGTCCAAACACCAAAATTTGTTATTAAAAAGAAAACAATTGAAGAAAAGACAGTAGTTCCGCAAACAATCCCGGCTTTCTTAATACCTTTTGTATTGTTGAAGCTACCTTTCATTGCAAGGCCGATAAGAGCAATCACAGCATAGGTTCCATAAACCCACAATACATATGGATAAAAACCTATAAAAATATCGCTCAATACTGCTGCTGCAATTGGTACAATCAAAGCGTACTTTTTATTTAAATAAAAGCCTGCAAATAAAGCCGCCGCGGCCACGGGTGCAAAGTTTTCAGGATGTGGAAGCAGCCGCGCGAATGCTGCAAATAATATTAACAATATTGCAGTAATAAAGTTTGTCATTGGTGATTCTCCTATTATAAAATTATGTTTTATTTCCCTTATTAGTATTTAATGCTAAATTCCAGCTTAAAATTTCTAAGTGGCATTGGGAACCCCGAAATTATCTGGTAATTTTCGTTTAAAATATTGTTGGCTATAAACTTAACTCTCAATTCTGTATTGAAAACCGGCACTCCGAACCCAACATTACCATCTAAAATATCGAATCTGGGGACAAATTGAGTATTTTCAAAATTTGTATAGCTTCGAGCCGTAAACCTGTAAAACATGTTAAAAGATACATATTTTAATAATTTACTTGTAGGCAAATAATTCATCATTAATGAAGATTTTATCATTTCATTTGGCTGATAAATCAATTGTTTATTAAACGAAGGGTCACCTGTAAAATCCTCGTTTTTCTTAAGTGCAATTCCATAGGTATAATTGAAATTTAATAAAAGATTAAAGCTCCTGGCAGAGACAAGAGCAGTTCTTAAGCTTACATCAATGCCCTCAGATTTTACCTTACCTATATTAACAGGATGCCATATACTTCCTGAAATCGGTGTCCATACAATTCTATCAGTGGTATTAATATTATAATAAGATACTTCCAGCTCGTTTCGCAGAAGAAAATTGAATTTATAAAATATTCCCGCATCAAAGCTAATTGAACGCTCAGGTTTTAAATCTTTATTGCCAAGATCTTTCCAGTAAAGCTCATTAAAGGTGGGGGCACTGAAATTATTTCCTATAGTTGATTTAAAATGCAAATCAGTATTATCAAACGGTTTCAGGTTTATTCCAAACTTACCTGTTATAACATTTTTTTGCTG
The DNA here is from genome assembly GCA_036505135.1 of Ignavibacteria bacterium. Taxonomy (GTDB): domain Bacteria; phylum Bacteroidota; class Ignavibacteria; order Tepidaquicellales; family OLB5; genus DASXTZ01. Next base: position 2,063 of record DASXTZ010000291.1, on the reverse strand, counting down.
AATATTTGAAAAATAATCATACCTGATTGAAGGATATAAAGTAATCTTTGAAATTATCTTTGAACTGAGTTCATATTTGGCTATTGCAAACAGAGCACCTTGAATTAACTTACCTTCCTCAGTTTCATTGCTTGTGATGTTATTGTAGCTTATTTCGTAACCTGTTTCTGTACTAAAATTATTTACAGGGGTAAAGGTAAATGACGATGCATTGGTATAGCTGTTTAACTTATAGAAGCTATTGATCTTGACTGAAAGATTAAAAGTAGAAGGGTCAAAATATTTTTGCAGCGAGTATTTATAACTTATATCCGTATTAAAAGCTACATTTTTGCTTAACGGTCTGCTAAAAGATACTGATGAAATTGAGTTGTAATCAATTTGCCTGGCTGTGCCTGGCGAATAACCCAATTCAATCCCCGGGAACCCTCTATCAAAATGAGAGTAGTACGTAAATAATTTTAAGAATGTCAAATTACCCAAAATAAAATTAATATCAAAATTAAGATTCTGGATATTGAAATCAGAATTTTCTCTTTCTTTTAAAACTTGAGTTAAACCATTTTTAAAATAATATTTATAATTATTATTTGCCCTCTCATCAGAACCTGATATATTAAAAACGATATATTTATTAATTCCTAGATTTAACTTTTGGGAAAATCTACCATAGAATTTTTTTAAACCGTAAGACCCTAGCTCAGTTTTTAGCTGAATTCCAACAGGTTTAGATGAATTAAAATCACCGGTTACAATATTAACAACCCCTCCAATAGATTCGCTTCCATAGAGAGCTGAAGAGCCACCCTTTGAGATTTCAATTTTGGAAATATTATCCAGCCCGTAAAGCGAAAGGTCAACCTGCGCGTTTTGCCTGCTGTTAAGCCTGATTCCATTGATCAATATTACAGTATGCTCACTTTGGGTCGAGTTAAGAGAAATGGTTTTTATTCCGGAATTAAATCCATAATCTTTTATAAATACTCCATCGCCTAATGTAAGAGCATCGGGCAGCTTACTTCCATTTAGCGACAATATTAGCGCTTCATTAAGCACCTGGATTTTATTTGGAGCAAGAACATTTGTCATTTTTAGCCTGTTGGATTCTACAACAATTTCATCAATTATAACAGTATCTTTTCCTGAGGATTGATGGCCCTGCCCTAGTACTTGAATTATAACTGTTAATATTACTAATAATATTTTAATAGTATTTTGCAATCCGTATCAGCTTCCTCCGGAACCCGTGCTGGTCTTAAATATAACACGGCGGGGACCTACCCCGGTCGTAAAGGTTTTTTCAAGTGCTCCTGTGTTATTATAGATGTATAAACTGCCATTAACCAGGAAGTTTTTAGCATCAAGAATATAATGTTTACCATTTAATTTATCAAAATTGTAGCCGTAGAAATAAGAAACCGAGTCGGGATTTGTAATCTGTGTGGTCACTATTCTGGTTACAGGGTCTAATCTATCAATGTTGTTTGAAGCTGAAATAAAATATATCAAACCGATTTCAGCATTCATGTCTTTATCAAACCCATTTGCAACATTGAATGAATCTATCTTATTTAAAGTATTAAAATCGATTTTGTAAATAATGCCTCCTCCTCCCTGACAGCCGGCATATATATAAATCTGGTTAATGCTAAACTGATCAAAACTTACCGAAGTCGGGTCTTTTCGAAGAGTCAACGTTGTCATAATACTATCGGTCACAGCATTTATCACAGTAACCGTTGAATCCGAATTACCGCCAAAAGCACTTGTATTACACACAAATATTTTATTATTAACCGATAAGATTTCCTGAGGATAAACCCCAACAGAAATAGTGTTTATAACATTTAGATTGTTGATATCCAAAATACTAACATTACTGCCCGGTCCGTTTGTTATATAAATTTTATTATTTGCAATAGCCAGCGAATATGGGCTTGAGCCAAACGGCTGGGATGATAAAACCATATTTCCTGATAAATCAAGTTTGTAAAGCTTTCCGGGGCCGCCAAAATTCGGGCCCTGTTCTACTAAATAAATATAATCTCCATAAAGAAGTAGAC
>DASXTZ010000290.1:0-3100 GCA_036505135.1 Ignavibacteria bacterium | reverse complement strand
GAGTAAATATGTCAGCAAACAATATCTGGATAATACTCAAAACCCTGGGAGAAAGTTAGATCCTTATTACGTACAGGATGCAAGAGCCATTTATACTGTGAACAAAGGATTTTTAAAAGAAGCAAATCTCATTTTGCAAGTGAACAATATTTTCGATAAAAAGTATGAGCCCAATGGCTATACGTACAATTATATTTACGGCGGAGAGTTGAGTGTAAATAATTATTATTTTCCAATGGCAGGAATCAATTTTATAGCAGCGATTAGCCTAAAGTTCTGAGTTGGGAGTCACAGGTTCCGAACCTTATTCAGAACTCTGACTCAGAAACTCGTAACTCATTTTCCGAACTTCTCTTGCCAAGCTAGTATACCACCAACAAGGTTTTTGGTATTTTCAAAACCCATCATGTCCAAAAACAGGGCAGCCTGACCGCTTCGATTGCCGCTACGACAATAAAATATCAATTCCTGATCTTTCAAATCTTCTATTTCATCTATCTGCATACTTTGTATCATTCCCAAGGGCAATAATGTACCGCCAATATTGAAATCTGCATTTTCATATGGTTCTCTCACATCAACAAGATGCAGTTCTTCGCCCGCATCCATTCTTTTTTTTACTTCCTCGACACTAATATTTTCCATAAAAATTTTATTAAGGTATTTGATTGTTTGCTGTACTATCCGGAGCAACAGGTTTTTCAGTTGCCAGTTTTACGTTGATAAACTGGCCGCTTCGGATTTTCAAAATTTGACCTTCTTCATCATAACGTTTTGGTTGCTGGTCGACAATATAGGAATTAAGAGTATCTGATACACCCGGTGCGTAGAGTATAAGCAGGTTAATCCCATTCGGCTCTACCTTTGCTTTTGCTTCGCCATAGGTTAAACCTATTAAATTGGGAACTCCATATACCATTTCACCAACACCTGTTCCGATCACTAGCAATACCTTTGAACCCATTCTAATCTTAGTTCCGGGAGTAATCGTTTCGCCCTTGTATAGCTGTTCTAATACAGAGTTCTTTGCGAAATCCGATTTATATGCCGTGTCTGCAGTTAATCCCAAGCTTGATAAATTCATGATTGCATTACGATAGCTGAAACCTATCAAATTAGGCATATCGACCATAGGTGCTACGGCGCGGTTAACAGTAAGGTAAACAGTACGGTTTACTTTAACTACGGCATCGCTTTCAGGCACTTGCTTGATAACAGCTAACGGAGGCATTGTATCAATAAAGACGGAATCTTGTACCACAATATCAAACCCTTCCTTATCCAAAATTTTTTCTGCCTCGGCAAAACTTTTACCCACGACTAATGGAACAGTGCGTGAGCGGCCATGATGGGTTAAAAAATTCAGAGAAAGAATAAACGTAGCAAAAATGGCTACAGCCAAAACAAAGGCCGTTAATATGCTTAGCCATAGTGGACGGTGTGTGATAAATTTGAGCATGCTTAACTGATTAAAGCTTCTTCAACCAATTTGGTGTAAAATTCCTTTAAAGTCCATCCCATTACACGAACTTGTTGCGGAACAATGCTGGCTTCACTCTGACCAGGAATGGTATTTATTTCAAGCATAAAAGGTTGTTTTACCCTTTCATTATAAATAAAATCAATTCTTACTACACCGCGGCAGTTGAACACCTGATAAATTTTCTTTGCTGCATCACGAACTTTATCTGCAATTGCTTCTTCAACATTAGCGGGTGTTACCTCGGTGGACGCCCCTTCATACTTGGCTTCATAGTCAAAAAAATCTTTTTTGCTAATTACCTCTGTAATTGGCAGAACAATTATATTGCCTTTTGTTTTAAAAACACCAACAGTAAATTCTCTTCCTTCAATAAACTCTTCAATCAAAACCTGATCATCTTCTCTAAATGCTTTCTCAACTGCCGCACCAAATTCGTCAGAGGGCTGATTTACTTTCGACATGCCAATGCTTGAACCCCCATTGTTTGGTTTTACAAAAACAGGAAATGTTAGCTTGTTAGCTACCTCATCAGGGTTTTCAAAATTATTTTTTATCAATAACTCCGATTTAGCGACATAAATACCTGAAAAAGCGGCCACAGCAACTGTAAAGCGTTTATTAAAAGTAAGCGCCGAGGTGGCCGCATCACACGAAGTATAAGGAATATTTAATGTATCAAAGTAACCTTGTAGTTTTCCATCTTCACCAGGGGTTCCATGCATACCAATAAAAACAGCATCAAATTTTATCTTTTCATTATCCAGTTGTAATGAAAAATCATTTTTATTGATCTCAGTTTTCCTTCTATCAGCTAATTCATAAAACCATCCTTCAGGGCGAACATCAATTTTATATACATTGAATTTTTCGCGATCAAGATGATTATCAATAGTTATAGCGCTTTTATAGGAAATGACGGCTTCACTGGAAAAACCACCGGTTACAAGAGCGACATTTTTTTTCATGGATTGAAATTACAGCGCAAATATTGAGGAAAAATTGCTTTGCCGGAAATAAAATTCTGTTAGAAGATCACTTGCCAGTTATAAGCCATTAGCCTTGAGAATAGATATCGCAGCCTATAGCCAGAATCTGGAAGCAAAAATTGAGATAGATAAAACTAAAGAAAATAAGAAAGGTGAAGGATGCATTTGCCTTCACCTTTTTACGACGGGAAATATCACCCGTCACTCCTTGGCAGTTGGAAACTGCGTTTGTTTAATAGTACAAGATAAAAAAAATTGGCGTTAACCTAGAAAATCACTGTGATTTTTTTTCCACAGTTTAATTATCTAAATGTGTAATCTTTCTTTTTTAGCCATCAGTTCATCCACCGTTTCCCGGTACATTTCATCGGGTACACAACAATCCACCGGACATACAGCTGCACATTGCGGCTCTTCATGAAAACCCTGGCACTCTGTACACTTATTAGGAACTATATAATAAATATCGGTGGCTATTGGCGCATTTTTTTGTTCAGCATCTATTACTGTCCCATCCATTAACGTGTATGAGCCTTTAACGGTAGTACCATCAGTAATTGCCCATTCTACCCCTCCTTCATATATTGCGTTATTTGGACATTCAGGTTCACAGGCCCCGCAATTAATACAT
>DASXTZ010000289.1:0-8478 GCA_036505135.1 Ignavibacteria bacterium | reverse complement strand
TATTAACGAGCCAATGTAAGTAAACAGTACTGCTTTTTCCAATATCTAATCCTTTAAGTTTTTAACCCTGAGCACTGATTTATCAGTGCGAAAGGGTCTCACAGTTTTTTATTACGAGATTCTTCGCTTCGCTCAGAATTTACCAGTTTGAAATTACCTCTAACAAAATATCGTCTGTAATTTTATCTATTGCTATTTTTACGCCCTCATCGCGCTTTGAAAATCCGCCGCTTGAGCTGTCATATTCACCCCAGTTTGAAAAATCTTTTTCCCAGATCGATTTTTGTTTTTTTAAGTTTGAAAAATCTACTCTTACGTTAATGGTAATTTTTCTTTTAGAAACCTGCTCACCGCCGCTTACCACCAATGCCTCGTCAAGAACAAATGTAATGATACAATCAAGCGTTCCGTCAGCAGTGGTTTTTTCCGCATATTCAAGTGTGTTATCGTTAATAAATTTTTGTTTAAGAAGCTGCGTCATATCCTCGGAAAGCCTTGGCAATCCAAACCCGCTTTCATCACGAAAAGTGGGAATATAAATTGTCCTTATTCCCGCAGGAGGTGATGCACCTTTGAAACTGTAGTTGCATGAAAAAGAAATAATTGACAACAGAAAAATAAAAATTACCTTAAACCTAAAATTTTTGTCATTCTGAGCGAAGCGCGGGGCAATCTCATTACAGCTAAAATTGTCAAATAAATGAGACCCTTCGCTGCGTTCAGGTTGACAATTTGCGCTAACTTGCCTTGCCATTTTTCAGTCCGTAATTCTTAAATTTTCTGTACAAGGTCCGGTTGCTTATTTTTAGCTTATCAGCAATCCGGTTAATATTGCCATGATATCTGTTCCAATAATAAGTAAGCAGCTCCTTCTCAAAATCATCATAGGTTATATTTTCTATTTTGTCATCGCTTATGAAAAATCCATTTTCGGGCTCTGTTCCATTTTTAGATTCACTAATAGATGCAATCTGGCTTTTAATATCCATTATATCGCGCTTAAGCTCAAACAAGGCTCCAAACAAGAACTGGCGTTCATCCCCTCCTTTAAACGGGGTAATTACAGCCGGCAGTGTTGTTTCCTGAGGTGGAATGTTAAGCTGTTTGATAACATCATTAACTTCAATTTTTTTATCGGGATTAAGCGTAATTATACTTTCTGTAAAATTTCTTAACTGCCTTACATTTCCCGGCCAGCTGTAGTTAGTTATAAAATCAAGCGCTTCATTTGCAATTCCTTGAAACTTTATATTATTTCTTTCGCTAAAAATTTTGGCAAAATAATTAAAAAGCAAGATGATATCTTCTTTACGTTCTCTTAAAGGAGGAATATGAATATTTATTGAACGCAGGCGGTAATACAGGTCCTCACGAAATGAATTGTTTGCTATAAGATTTTCAAGGCTCTTGTTAGTAGCGGCAATTATTCTCACGTCAACTTTTTCGGTTCTCGTCCCGCCCACTTTTATGAACTCGCCCGTTTCAATCACTCTTAAAAATTTCACTTGTGTCGCCATCGGAAGCTCACCTATTTCGTCAAGGAATATTGTTCCGCCGTTTGCTGCTTCAAAATATCCTTTGCGGGTTTCAACAGCGCCGGTAAACGAGCCTCTAACGTGGCCAAAAAGCTCGCTTTCTATCAATCCTTCGGGAATAGCGCCGCAGTTCACAGTTATAAATGGCTTATTGCTTCTTTTACTTAACCGGTGTATCTCTGTTGCGACAACTTCTTTGCCTGAGCCGCTTTCACCTGTAATTAGTACTGTAACATCTGTTGGGGCAACCTGTTTTATTAAGCTGCGAAGCTCAACTATCTGAATTGATTCGCCTAAAAGCAATGAGTCTGTATTTGCAGAGTTATTATTCAACTCCTTCACCGTATAAAGTTGCAGAGTTTGCCCTGTTAATCTTCACCATTATTTTATCACCTTTTCGATATCCGTTCTTCGGAATAATAACAGCCTTATTTCCATCCGTTCTGCCAACAAACATATCAGAATTTTTCTTGCTTGACCCTTCTATCAGCACTTCGAAAACCTTCCCTACTACAGTAGTATTTTTTCCCAGAGATATTTTATTCTGAAGCTCAATTATTTCCATCAATCTTTTCGTTTTTACCTCCTCATCAATATCATCATTCATTAACCATGCTTTTGTCTTCTCCCGAGGCGAGTACTTAAACATATAAGCGCCGTCATATCTTACCTCACTCATTATATCAAGTGTCATTTTATGGTCATCTTCACTCTCGGTGCAAAAACCGGATATTATATCCGTCGTAATTGAAGCATCCGGAATTATCTTTTTAATATTTTCAATTATTGTCATGTAATGCGCAATCGTATAACTCCTGCCCATCAATTCTAAAATTCTGTCAGAACCCGACTGAACCGGAAGATGAATGTAGTTACACAGATTATTATGCTTAGCAATTGTTTCTATCAGCTTAATAGAAATGTCCTGAGGATGTGAAGTGGTGAAGCGGATCCTCATTTCAGGAACAGCTACAGCGCATGAATCAAGTAAATCCGCAAAGTCATTTTCCTCGCTGCGGTATGAGTTTACATTTTGACCGAGGAGGGTTACTTCTTTAAATCCATCTTTCCAAAGCTGTTTAACTTCAGCAACAACACCGACGAGCGGTCTGCTTCGTTCCCTGCCTCTTGTATAGGGCACTACGCAAAATGTGCAGAATTTATCACACCCGCGCATTACGGAAAGCCACGCACTTATGCCTTCTTTACGAACAGGCATTATATCATCATAAGTCTCAACTCTTGAAAGCCTGACTGCAATACCTTTCTCCCCGGTGTCAATCAGATTATCGATCAACGAAGGAAGCTTGCGGTATTCATCAGGACCCAGAACAAGATCAACAGCATTAGTCTTGGTTATCATATTTCGTTTTAGGCGCTCAGCCATGCAGCCTATAATGCCAATGATAAGACGTGGATTTTTTCTCTTATACTTTTTAAGCTCGGTAAGGCGCTGATGTACTTTTGCTTCTGCATTCTCTCTGATGCTGCAGGTATTTAGAAGTATTATCCCCGAATCCTCTATATTATCTGTCGTGCTATACCCATTTTTTGCCATGATGCCATTAACGATCTCAGTATCAGCAAAATTCATCTGGCATCCGTATGTTTCTACATACAGATTGTTGTTACTAATCGATTCCGGCACAACCTCTGCTAAGGTGTCTAAAGGGATATATGTTTTATTTGACTCCATAAATCCTTAGATCTCTTACTCTGTTATATTTAAATTCATTTTGTCCGCATATGGGTGGATTTATATAAAGCCGCACTTCAACGGTCGTCGTATTATCCGGTTTGTTTGCCTCAAATGAATGAAGCCTGTTAATTCCGGAAATATTTTCTACCCTGTATACCTCAATATTTTGGCTCGATTCTGTTTTCAGGTAAACAAAAGTAATGGTCCCATCGCTATTAGCGTAACCGTCAAAATCTATTTTAACTTTCGAATAATTATTTAACATTAATGTATCGGGAACAAAGTATCTTATGGTCTGAGAGTAACATCCATAAACAACCGCGCTATCGACCAAACCGGGCATTTCGAAGAGAAGCGTATCCTCAGCGGGTTTGATCGGGTCCCTTTCACTGCATGAGTAAATGAGAAATGCAGCAAAAAGAAAAAATAATATTTTGGTTTTTTTTATGTTCATGTACTTTTATGATTTGACCTTTTCTTTTGTTAACAAAAATTCCCTTATAATCGATGCTATCCCCTTACCGTCAAGCTTTAGGTCTCTGTATAGCTCTTCCGGGGTCCCATGGTCAATAAATTTATCCGGTAAGCCATGCACAATAAGGTCTACATCTTTAATTTTATGCATGTTCATAAACTCGAGTATAGCAGAGCCGAATCCGCCTGCGATCACATTATCTTCAACTGTGATCACCTTCTTATGTCTTGAAAATACATCAAGCAAAAGCTCTGTATCGAGCGGTTTAACAAACCTTGCATTAATTACTTCAACATCTATACCTTCGTTTAATAATTCTTCACGCGTTTTTTCAGCCATGTTAACCATATTGCCTATGGCCAGAATTGCTGCATCTGTTCCGCTGGTAATAATTTCACCTTTCCCAATTGGAATTTGTTCAAACGGCTTGATTTCCACTCCAAGAGCATTTCCGCGCGGATAGCGCATTGCAATGGGTCCCTTCTTATACAATGTAGCCGTATAAAGCATATCACGCAGTTCCTGCTCGTCTTTCGGAGCCATTATAACAGAACCCTGAACGCAGCGCCAGTAGCTTAAGTCAAGCGCTCCGTGATGCGTTGGGCCGTCGGCTCCAACAAGACCACCTCTATCCATGACAAAAATCACAGGGAGCTTCTGTATTGCTACATCATGGATTATCTGGTCATAGGCTCTTTGCAAAAAAGTTGAGTATATTGCACAAACTGGTGTATACCCTTCAGAAGCAAGTCCTGCTGCAAAAGTTACGGCGTGCTGCTCTGCAATGCCAACATCAAAATATCTTTCGGGCATTTGCTTTTGCAGAATATCAAGACCCGTACCGTCCGGCATGGCTGCTGTTATTCCCACAACCTTCTCGTCATTTTTGCAAATTTCAACCAGCGCCTCTCCGAATATCTTCGTATAGGCTGCAGTTCCTCCGGATTTTTTCACTGCCTCACCGGTAACCTTATCCCATGGAGTTGATGCATGAAATTTCTGATGATGGGTTTTTGCAGGCTTATAACCATGTCCCTTTTCGGTTATAACATGAAGCAGTATCGGAGTGTTGAAATGCCTTATTTCTTCAAGAATCTTAACAAGGTTAACAATATTATGCCCGTTAACCGGTCCAAAATATCTGAATCCAAGTGCTTCAAACAGCATGCCAGGAGTAATAACGCTTTTAATACCGCCTTCGATATTTCTTGCAATACGCCTTACCCTATCGCCTACTTTCTTATCAAGCTTTCCGGTTGCTTCCCAAACATAATTTTTAAATTTATTGTACGATGGGTTTGCAAGAAATTCATTAAAGTAGTTATGAAATGTCCACACATTGGGGGCAATCGACATCTTATTATCGTTCAGAATTACAATAATATCTTTTTTTAACAGGCCGATGTTATTCATTGCTTCATACGCCATGCCGCCCGTCATTGAACCATCACCTATTATAGCAATGACCTTAAATTTTTTCTTATCAAAATCTCTTGCTGTTGCAATACCAAGAGCAGCTGAAAGAGACGTGCTGGCATGTCCGGCTCCAAATACGTCGTATTCACTTTCAGTCCTTTTCAAAAATCCGCTGATGCCGCCGTACTGCCTGATAGTTTTTAAAGCCTCTTTTCTGCCGGTTAAAATTTTGTGTATATATCCCTGGTGGCCAACATCCCAAATTAGTTTATCCTCGGGAGTATTAAATACATAATGTAATGCAGTAGTAAGTTCGGCAACACCGAGAGAGGCTCCTAAATGCCCGCCAATTTTTGATATTGTATCAACCAAGTAATCCCTTATTTCGTCAACAAGCTCTTTTAGCTCAGCCAGATTAAGCTTTTTCAGGTCTTCGGGAGAGTTTATTGAATCGAGATATTTATAACCGGAGGTATTATCCATATTATTTATTTAAATCTTTGATTACTAATTCGCCTTTATTGTTTTTGTTTATTTCTTTAATACGTAATTCGGCAGCATTAAGTTTATCATAGCATTGTTTGGTTAAACTAAGTCCTTCTTCGTACAGTTTAATGGTTTCTTCAAGACTGCAATCCTCGGCTTCAAGGGTTTCGAGAATTTTCTCAAGCCTCTTAAATGAAAATTCGAAAGTATTATTTCCCTGTTTCTTTGGTTTAGGCATACTTCACAGTAATTTAACAAACATTGGTTCTATTTATGAGATTCTTCGCTGCGCTCAGGAATTGATTTTTGCACCCTTCTTTTTGTCATAAAACTTAATTTCAACTTCATCATCTTTTTTCAATTCTGCCGCACGTGCTACAATTTTCGAAGCTCCGAACAAAGTATCTGATTCCACATTCTTACTTACTATTGCATAACCTTTCTTAAGATTCACTTCTGGGCTAATGTGATGCAGCGTTTTCCTGTATGATTGGATAGTTTGTTTTAAATCCTTCAGCTTGAATTTAACAGAATCTTCCACCCTGCTAGAAATATCATCAAGCTTCTGGTAAAAATCATTTATAATATCCTTTGGCCTGTTAAAATAATAGCTTGATTCTACACTTTTGAGCGAATTTTTTAAATCAGTAAATTTGTTTTGGACAAAAGTTCTGCTAAAATAAGAAAAATTGTCAAGATTTTCAATGAAGTCTTTAATGTTGGGGGTAATTAGCTCAGCCGCTGCAGAAGTGGTTGGAGCCCTTAAATCCGCAACAAAATCGCAAATTGTGAAATCGACTTCATGTCCTACAGCACTTACTATTGGAATTCCACAGGCAAAGATCGCTCTTGCCAGCTTTTCTTCATTAAATTGCCAAAGGTCTTCAAGTGAGCCCCCTCCTCGGGCAATTACTATTACATCGATGTTGGGAATGTTTTTATTTTTACAATTACTTTCAATACTAAGCAAGGCGTGAATAATAGAAGCCGAGCTGCCATCACCCTGAACATTCACCGGGTATAAATAAAGGTCGAACAAGGGGTAGCGTCTCTTTGCAACCTTAATAAAATCGTGGAGCACTGCTCCGGTTCTTGAAGTTATAATAACAATATTTCGCGGAAATAACGGTATGGGTTTTTTATGTTCATCATCAAATAATCCTTCTTCTAACAATTTTTGCTTCAGCTGCTCGAACCTTAACTGAAGCTCGCCAATTCCCTGCGGCTTCATTTCCCATGCCTCAACCTGGAATGTTCCCCGGGCGCCGAAAACAGTTATCCTCCCGGTAATCAGCACTTTCATTCCGTCACGTGGAGTGAAAATCAGCATCTCTGCGCGAGTTCTCCACATCACTGTCTGGACTTGCGAATCTTCATCTTTCAGTGTAAAATAAAAATGTCCCGATGAAGAATGCGCCCTGAAATTTGAGATTTCACCCAGCAGGTTTACAAAGCGAAAGTTCTGTTCAACAAGCTCTTTTATTTTGCTGTTCAGCTCTGAAACTGTTAATATTTGGGGAAGTTTTTCGTGCATAATACAAAGATAAAGAAGAAAATTGGATTTTCTTTAAACCAATATTTACCCTTTTTGTAACTGTGCAATTCGGAATTTTTTCATGGCCAAAGAATTCAAAGAACGTTTTTTATTAGTTGGGGCCTGCAAATGGATTGTTGCGCTTTGACGAATATAGTGCCTCTAACATCCTCTAGAACATCTACTTAAAAATTCTACATAATATTTAACATATGATTAATTACTATAAAATTATGGGGAGCCAATTTGAAAAAAATTAATGAAACTCTATATGTTTCTTGACAATTTTGTCAAATATACATAAGTTTGTCTAGCAAGGGTACTCCAGAACCGTCTTAACCCTATATAATAAAATTAAGTACATTTAGGTAATTACATTTAGTTTTTCTTTTTAAAATAATTTCTTTATAAAAAAGGAGGTTTTTTATCATGGCAAAAGAAAAAGATATCGGAATTTTGACCGTCGCTGCCGTTCGTAAATGCAAAGGGGGAGAAGAAATTCTCTTTAATGAGCGGCAACGAATATTCTTAGCTCCTTCGACTATGAAGTCAGCAAAAGAAGCTTCAAGGCGACTGAAGGACTCGATTAATAAAAAGGCACCTGTCAAGGCCGTGCTCAATCTGAGAAAAGGAGTTGTCGAAAAGATTGATATCCCCAAGGCCAGCGAGATTGAAAAGTTCCGCAAAATGCGAGTTCTACTGGAGAAGCCGTCCAAATCGATTCGAATCAACGTTAAATCGATTGATCCTACAGCTTTCAATTTAGTTGATCTCAAACTTAAATGGCCGGCCTTTCTTCTTTGCGAGAAAGTAGTGCCTAACTACACAAAGGCGAAGGAGATATTCGATTTCTGCGCTAAACAGTCTTGTCATCTTCCGGGGCCGTATAATATTTCGCCGTGTATTCCTTTCCAGTACGTTAGGGACGGCTGTTATGCAAGAGCACATAAGATGCGACGGATAATTACAACCAAATACGGCTACTGTTGCGAGAAAGTGTTCTCTTTCGCGAACCAAGGCTACGACACACTGGCCGTCAAAGCTGATAAGTGGGGCGGATGCTGCGTCACATGGTGGTATCATGTAGCGCCGCTGATCCGGGTGAGGCTGAAGATCCTCTCCACTAGCATTGTACTTGCGATGGTAATTGATCCTGGAATGTTTGATAAACCGGTGCTGCTTAGCACGTGGCTTTCGGCACAGGAAAATACTTTCTGCCATCCAAACGCAAACGTATCTATGTATTCCATTCAGCCTGGAACGGCATATACGCCGGCGAACTACTCGGGGACGGCTTTTAGCACAGACCCGTCTTACACGGCAACGGATGCAA
>DASXTZ010000288.1:0-7616 GCA_036505135.1 Ignavibacteria bacterium | reverse complement strand
TTAGATTATTCCGATTATATTGGACGGCTTGCCATCGGCAGGATATCTAACGGTACAACAAGAAAGAGTGATGACCTGGTCTGTATAAATGAAGATACCGGGATTGTTCCACTAAAGATTTCAAGGCTGGATGTTTATGATGGATTAAAATATAAGGAAGTTGAAGAGGCCGGCCCAGGGGAAATAATTATTTTAGCTGGAATTGATGATGTGCATATCGGCGATACTATCTGCAATAAAGAAAATCCTAAACCACTGAAAAGGATTGTAGTGGATGAGCCGACGATTTCGATGATGTTTGCAATTAATAATTCTCCCATATCCGGTAAAGAAGGAAAAATAGTTCAGTCAAACAAAATAGGCGAAAGACTGCACAAGGAAACTTTAAGAAACGTTGCTATAAAAGTCGAAGATTCCCAAGATGGTGACAGCTTTATTGTAAAAGGCAGAGGTGAATTCCAGATGGCAATACTGATAGAAACTATGCGGCGCGAAGGATTTGAGCTCAGTATAGGCAGGCCGCAGGTAATTTACAAAAGAAAAAACGGCGGGCTTCATGAACCTATTGAACATCTCTTTATCGATTGTGATGCCCAATTCACGGGAATCGTATCTGAAAAGCTTTCGAAAAGGAAAGGGGTAATGGTTAATCTTGTAAATCATGGTACTGGCAGAGTAAGAATTGAGTTTACTATTCCTTCACGTTCGCTTATCGGCTACAGGAATGAGTTCTTAACCGATACAAAAGGAACGGGTCTGATGAACTCATATTTAAAAGGTTATGAACGCCACAGAGGAGATTTCCCCACACGTGTAACGGGGTCACTTGTTTCCGACCGTCAGGGTGAAGCATTGTCATATTCATTGTTCAACCTGGAGCCGCGGGGCATATTATTTGTTAAACCGGGTGAGCCGGTATATGAAGGAATGATAGTAGGCGAACACAACAGGGATAATGATCTGGATGTAAATCCCACAAAAGGTAAAAAGCTTACTAACATGCGCGCATCAGGAAAAGACGATGCAATTACTTTAACTCCTGTTACTCCAATGATCCTTGAAAAAGCAATAGAGTTTATTAAAGATGATGAGATGGTTGAAGTAACGCCAAAAAGCATAAGGCTGCGGAAAAAGGTCCTTTCCTCCCAGTTAAGACATACTATGAAATACAAGAAATATATAGAGGAAAATGCAAACTGAAAGCACTTTATAATTCTTTTATTTTTTATTTTTGTAATTATTCATTACTATTAATTGTAAAATGGCATACAACGAGAGACTGGCAGAACGCATCAGCAAACTTCTAAAACCTCAAAAAGGAGTAGTTGAAAAGAAAATGTTCGGCGGTATTGCCTACATGCTTAAAGACAAAATGTTTGTTGGAATCGTTAAAGATGACCTTATGATTCGCTCGCTTGATGAAAAATTTGACGAAATGCTCAAAAAGCCTCATGCCCGTGAGATGGATTTTGCAGGCAGGCCCATGAGAGGTTTCCTATATGTAAGCCCGGGCGGTATTAAAACCGATAAACAACTACAAAGCTGGATTGATGTTGGAATTGAATATGCGATGAAAAGCCCGCCAAAGAAGAAGAAGGCTAAAAAAAGACTAAGTAAACTGTACGATACGAAGCAGGAGCTTCGTAACGAGAAACCATAGTCCACCACTTAAGTCGTGGGCTACGATACCAAAAATAACATAACCGTTTCAACGGTTTATCATGGCAAATGGAAATATTAAAAGAACAATATAAATTAATCCAGGCCTCACGTGAAGTAGTTTTAAATTACTGTGAAGCTATTAAATACGAAGACCTGACAAAGAAAATTGACAGCTTTAATAAAGCCAGTATTATGTACTTGCTTATTCACATAGCAAATACATATATGTTCTGGCTTAAGCGTTTTGCTGCAAATGAGGAGATTGAATACTTTAAAGAAGAAAACATTAAAAATGTAAATGATGTAAGAAAATCTTTCGATGAAGTTGATAGATATGTCAGGGATTTTTTAAATACTTACACAGATTACAATACTCCAGTTGAAGGTGAAATCTTCTGGTTAAAGAAAAATATGACATTTACAGTTCACCGGCTTTTCACACATGTTATAACACATGAGTTTCACCACAAAGGACAAGTTATGGCTATGTCACGCCTATTAGGCTACACTCCTCCCGATGCAGATGTAATAAGGTTTTAAAAAAGTTCTTTTTCCCTATTAAATTAACAATTCTATACATAGTTTTGCCACCATTGAAAGTCAGCGGTATTCAAAAATTAATGAGATTGCTTCCTCTTCGGCTTCGCTCAGGGTTCGCAATTAAAATATGATTAACGTTTGCATTCACGGGCATTTTTACCAGCCGCCAAGGGAAAATCCATGGTCTGGCGAAATTGAGCTTCAGCCGGGCGCAAAACCCTATCACGATTGGAATGAACGCATTTACCATGAGTGCTACAAACCTAACAGTGAAGCAGAAATTGTAAATGATAAAGGTGATATTGTAAAACGGGTTAATAATTATGAGCATATTAACTTTAATTTCGGCCCTGCACTGCTTGCATGGATAAAACGCAAACATCCTGATACATATAACAAAATTATCGAGGCTGATAAACAAAGTATAAAAACACACAACGGACATGGTAACGCAATTGCAATGTGTTATAATCACATGATTATGCCGCTTGCAAATTATAATGATAAGATAACCCAAGTCAGATGGGGGCTTGCAGATTTCAAATATCATTTTGGCAGGGATTCCGAAGGAATATGGTTGCCTGAGACTGCATGTAACCACGAAACAATTGAGGTATTAATAAATGAAAGAATAAGATACATAATCATGGATTCAAGCCAGGCAGATAAAATCAGAAAATCAGGAGCTGAACAATGGCAGGATGTTGCTAAAAATGGCATAGACCCGCGCCATAGTTACAAATGTTATTCAAAAATTAAAAACCACAGCTTTATTAATATCTTCTTCTATGATGGACCCGTATCTAAGGCAGTAGCATTTGATGACGTATTAATGAACTCAGCAAATCTTCTGAATAAGATCTTCCATGCCGTAAAAAAAGAAGAGCTTTCAACTGAGCAATTGATTAGTGTTGCAACAGACGGCGAAACATTTGGACATCACAAAAAATTCACAGAGCGGACTTTGGCTTATTTTTTGACAGGTCTGGCTCCCGAAAATAATTTAAAGATTGTTAATTTTGGAGAGTACCTGGAGATGAATAATACAGAATATGAAGTAATGATAAAAGAAGGAACCAATGTAGAAGGGACATCATGGAGCTGCCCTCACGGCGTCGAAAGATGG
Organism: Ignavibacteria bacterium; assembly: GCA_036505135.1. GTDB lineage: Bacteria > Bacteroidota > Ignavibacteria > Tepidaquicellales > OLB5 > DASXTZ01. Next base: position 4,288 of record DASXTZ010000288.1, on the reverse strand, counting down.
AAGGATGATTGTGGATGCGGTAGGACCGGTGATTGGAATCAAAAATGGCGCAAGCCGCTTCGTGAATCACTCGATTGGCTAAGAGACCGGCTAATTGAAATATATCAGGAGAAAGGCTCTTTATATTTGAAAGATATTTGGAAAGCGCGCAATGAATACATCAAAGTTATTTTGAATAACACGAATGATATTAAAAATGAATTTATCATTAATAATTCCGTAAAGAAATTAAGCGATGCTGAAGCAGCTATATGTTTCAAGCTGCTTGAGATGCAGAAATTCACAATGTTAATGTATACAAGCTGCGGCTGGTTCTTTTCTGAAATTTCAGGTATCGAAACAATTAAGATATTAGAATACGCTTCGCGGGCGATTGAGATTGCAGAAGAGATTACAAAAGATTCTATAGAGGAAGGATTTTTAAAAATATTATCAAAAGCGAATAGCAATTTAGACCGGTACAAAAATGGCAAGGATGTTTACTTAACATTAGTGAAAAATGTTAATGTGTCAACATAAAATAAATTTCTGGATTCCCGCTTCTGTGGGAATGACCTCATGATAGATTATAATTATCTTCTTCATACTCACACAGGATATAAATGGCAAAAGTTTGGCGCAAGAAGAAGAGCTGGTATTGCAGTTCCATTATTTTCAATATACTCCGAAAGAAGCTGTGGAGTCGGTGATTTTAACGATTTAAAGCTTCTGATTGACTGGTGTTCCGTTTGTGGTTTTACAATTCTTCAGTTGTTACCATTAAATGATGTTGGAGCCGATTATGCTCCCTACAGCTCACTTAGCACTTTTGCCCTTGACCCAATGTACCTGTCTTTCAGTCTGTTAAAAGACTGTGATGTTGAAAAGTTCTTAGTGGAAATAGATGAGATCAGGAAAAGGAACAAGCCCATTTTTGGAAGAGTAAATTATCGTATCAAACAGGAAAAAATAAATTTATTTAGAAAAATTTTTAAAACTTTATCTGTCAATGACAAACCTGATTTTTTAGATTTTATAAAAAATAATTCATACTGGCTTAAAGATTATGCCTTGTTTAAAATTCTGAAAGGAAAAAAGAACCAACAATCATGGGAAAAATTTATTGACCCATTTAAGTACAGAGCTGCAGAATCTCTTAAAAAAATTGAAGCTGAAAACAAAAACGAAATTTTATTCATCTGCTGGCTTCAATGGCAATTATGTGAACAATTAAAAGAAGTGAAACAATATGCTTCAACAAATGGAATTTACATAATGGGTGATCTTCCCTTTCTGGTTTCAAGAGACAGCGCAGATGTATGGGCACACCAAAATTATTTCAGGCTCGATCTTTCTTCAGGTGCACCACCTGACATGTATTTTGCTTCCGGACAAAAATGGGGAATGCCTCCTTATGAATGGAGTAATATAGCAAATGATAGCTTTACTTATATAAAAGAACGACTTAGATACGCCCAAAATTTTTATGATATGTTCAGAATAGACCATTTCATAGGTCTTTTTAGAGTCTGGACAAGCAGTTATAACAGCGTTTTACCGGGCTCATCAGGAGGGAATTATCTTCCGCAGGAAGAATATTTGTGGGAAGAACATGGACGCAGAATAATTGATGTAATGAACAGCTCAACATCTATGCTTCCATGTGCAGAAGACCTTGGAACAGTTCCTGAATGTTCATACCGTGTTTTACATGAATACGGAATCCCGGGAATAGATTTCCAGAGATATATGAAAAGCAATTTCCACTTTCGCAGTCCGTTTGAATATAGACTTAATTCATGCGCAGAAATATCTACGCATGATTCATCATCTTTCCCTAACTGGTGGCAATATGAGGCTGGAACTATCGATAGACGTCTTTTTGAAATTCTATTTAACAGACAAAGTAACAGTAAGAATCGTTTGCATTACATAGAAGAGATACTTTTCGACCTTAAAAACTCACGATTTGGCAGATTAAAATGGAAAGGAAAAATTTCCAATGTTGAACATATGTTAAGCATTCTGCAGCCTGAACCGGGTAAATCAAATGACTTTTCTTATCTATATTTAGAAAGTTACAATGAAAAAGGAAAATTTTGTGAATTTCTTGGGAATCCTGAGTTAAAAAATAATTCCAATGATATGTTACCATATTATGCTTTACAAAAAGCAAACCAATCGAGTTCAGTGTTCAGTATACAATTAATTCAGGAATATTTATGTTTGGATGCAGATATAATAAAAAAAATCGGCAGGTGGAGTTATAGAATTAATACTCCCGGTAAAGTAAGCAAAAATAACTGGTCAGTTAGACTGCCTTTATCGCTAAACAAATTAATAGATAACAATCTCAGCCATGGTATTAGAAAAATGCTTGAGGAAAGCGGGAGATTGTAATTTAATATGCCATTCTGATCGAAACCGAAATCTCTCATAACAGGTAAATATTTAAGCTTCTATGAACCCCTTCACTGCATTCAGGGTGAGAAAGCTACTCGCTTAATAATTTTTTCTTTGCTTCATTAAGTTCATCCAGCACTTTTTTACTGACTTCAGGATAGCTTAAATTAAGCTGTTCCAGTGTGCTAACAATAATATCCCCTACCACAGCCCTCATAAACCACTTTCTATCAGCCGGAATAATATACCAGGGTGCATGTTCCTTTGATGTTGCCGTTATTGCATCTTCATAAGCCTTCATGTATTTATTCCAGTATTGGCGTTCAGTAACATCTTCAGCAGAAAATTTCCAGTTCTTCCCGGGCTTATCAATACGCTGCAGAAAACGTTCTTTCTGTTCTTCTTTCGATACGTGCAGGAAAAACTTAATTATTATTGTCCCGTTATCAGCGAGATATTTTTCAAAATGATTTATCTGCCTGAACCTGGCTCCCCAAAAATTTTCATCTATTTTATCTAGTGAGTCAATTCCCGGTATCCGTTGTTTTAAAATAAATTCCGGGTGCACTCTAGTCACCAAAACTTCCTCATAATGCGAGCGGTTAAAGATTGTTATCATGCCTTTTCGAGGAAGTTCTTTATTAATCCTCCACAAAAAATCGTGCTGCAGCTCCTCGAGCGTCGGTGATTTGAAGCTCTTTACTTCACATCCTTGCGGGTTTATCCCGCTCATTACATGCTTAATTGTACTATCCTTTCCGGCTGCATCCATTGCCTGAAAGACAATTAAAACAGAATATTTTGCATCAGCATAAAGCATATCCTGAAGCTCGGTCAGTCTTATAATATCCTTTACAAGCATTTCACTAGCTTCTTCTTTATCATTGAACCTGCCTGTATATTTAGTATCATATTTCTTAATTTCTACATTAGAGCCGGGCTCAGCGTAAATATTTTTATCTAAGCGAAAGAAATTATCTGTTGTTTTATTGTTCATTTTAAAAAAATTTTACGGAACAAAGATAACTATTAACGGTAAAACTTATCATAATAATTTTCAACAGAACCGGGCATAAGAGTCCCATTGTTAACAACCCTGAGAAGGAAATCCCTGAACTTTTCTTTTTTTATATTATAATTTTCATCTTTCATAATCTGGTATAAAGCAATTGCCAGGACATGAATCCCGTCATCACTTTCTTTCCATCGTTTCTTCGCACCTTTTGCTATATTAAATTTCTCGTTTATTATCTGGTCAAGAGCCTGAACACAATCTTCCTCAAACAATCCGTCAAGGGTGTTGTATCCAAACGAAGGGTTATGATTCAATACTTTATCCATCAGAAATTCATCTTTCTTAAATGATTCAATTAAATTGCGAAGTTCTTCATCATTAGAATAATCATAAGGTGGATGCATCATTTCGTGGCTAGCTGTTCTTATTAGAATTTCAAATGGCCAATCCACAGCGGTTAAAAAACGCATACCCGTTATTCTAATACCATGAGGCTTTGTAAAATATAAAATGTAAACTGTTATCTTATTTGAAGGCAGCCTGGAACCCATATAATATTCAACATTCCCTACTACGTCATAAGCAGGAAGACCAGGCTGGATTTCAGTTATTTTCTTTTCAATTACGGGTTTTATTTCGTTATTCCAATAATTTTCAAATCTAATTTCTTGCAGAAACTGAAAAATAATTTTCAACTCGTTATTAACGGATTCAAACATTGCCCAGCTTTCATCGGAATAATACGGTGATTTAATAAAATTAGCCTTTAAAACTGAAAGGTCATTAAGTGTTGCTGACATTTGTTCAAGTGATGAATCCTCAACCGCTGAAAAATTCAGGCATAACCACGCTGAAACTATGTTTCCATGTTCATCCTTAACTTTCTTTTTT
>DASXTZ010000287.1:0-3338 GCA_036505135.1 Ignavibacteria bacterium | reverse complement strand
ATCAAGTAGAGGATTTCTCTCCTTGTCGGGTCTGCTATAGCATGGAAAACATCTCTTCTCATAAAATATGAAACCTTTTGGTTGCAAAATATATGAAACCTTTTGGTTTCGCAATGTATATTTTTATACCCTGATTTAAATTTTCGCTCATTTTGTCATTCTGAGCGCAGCGAAGAATCTCATTAGAGTTGAAGTTTTGCACACTTTATGAGATCCTTCCCTTCGTGAAGGATGACAAATTAGTATACTACATTACTGCTTGTCTTCAATCACTGATAAAATATTGCCAGCCGGGTCTTTAAACCAAGCTATTGATGGTCCGCCGCCGTTTCCGCGGGCAATTCCCTTTTCATCTGTTTTAATATTGCCTTCATACTGCTCAAACCGAACTCCTTGTTTTTTCAACTCATCTACAGCTTCTTCAATATTATCCACAGGGAAATTAAGAATAGTAAATGTAGCAGGCTCATGGTTAGGTTTTGGATAAACAAGTACTTTTGTGCCATTGCCTATGTTCAGGTTCAGCATTCCACCCATTTCTTTCATTTCTTCAACTTCCAGGCCGAGCGTTTTGCTGTAAAACTCTTTGGCTTTTTGGATGTCATTTACCGAAAAGCCGCTGAATGCATCTTTGTGCTTAAACATTGAAAACTCCCTTTTTTAGTTTGATTATATTTTTTTAAACACGATTTTTATCGTGAGGGTTCAGAGGATGTATTACTATTTTTTCAGAACGTAAATTATCCATGGGGCAATGTTTGTTTCGTTTACCCATGCATACGGCTCATTTGGTTTCCCAAGCGGCTTATGTGTTTCAATTAATCCTAGCCCAGCCTTGTTAAACAGGTTTTGGTAATCATTATCAAACCAGATAATATCTTCAACAGGTCTTTTATCTTCAACATCCGTCATAATTATTTTAACCTTTTGGCCGCCTTTTGCTTTTTGGTTTTCCGGAAAATCTTTCGTTGAAAACGAAAGCCATTCATTTATATAAATTTCGGGAGTTGAATTAACCAGGATGATTATGCCTGTTTTGTTCAATAAACCGCCCAACTGTTTTAATAAGCTGGTTCTTGCTTTTACTCCGGGAATATTATCAAAAGTAAATACAGCGGTAATAACATCATAATACCCGCTTTCAAAAATACCGATACCGCTTTTTGCAGTGAGAACATATTTTCCCGACGAATCAGATTTCTGCGCTTTTTTTATCATACCGGCGGATATATCAGCACCGACTGCGTCGAAACCAAGGTTCTTTAAAAACCTCGTAGAGCGCCCCGTCCCGCATCCGAAATCAAGCGCCTTTTTGCCTGCAGCATATTTTTCAAGAATGCGGGGAATATCCCTGTATGCCAGGTAATAGGTTCCGGGAAACTCAAGCCGGGCGTATGACTCAGCGCGCTTTTCATCTTCATATACATTAACAAAATCCATATTACTTGCGGGCATATTTTTTAAGAACCTTTGTTTATGAATTACGAATATTCTAATTTACTTATTGCCTTAATTTTTATCTACATAAATCCGCGTAAAAACAAGTATATTCGCTTTTGTGTTGTTAATATATGACCGAAAAAAAGGGACATTCTAATCGTTTAATCCACGAAAAATCGCCGTACCTGCTTCAGCATGCGTATAACCCGGTTGACTGGTTCTCATGGGGTGAAGAAGCATTTGAAAAAGCTAAAAAAGAAGATAAGCCGATATTTCTTTCCATAGGATATTCTACCTGTTACTGGTGTCATGTAATGGAGCGCGAAATCTTTGAAAACAAAGAAATATCAGAAGAGATGAACAGGATATTTGTGAATATTAAAGTCGATAGGGAAGAACGCCCTGATGTTGACAGGGTTTATATGACGGCACTGCAATCAATGACAGGCTCAGGCGGATGGCCAATGTCAATGTTCCTAACAAATGACCTTAAGCCGTTTTATGGTGCTACCTATGTTCCGCCAACATCAAAATACGGTTTGCCCGGATTTGAAGATTTAATACATCAGCTTGAAAAGGCATGGAAAACAAGAAGAGATGAGATAAATAAATCAGGCGATAAAATAATCAACTTCATAAAAGAGGCATCTGAAACAGAAAAATATACCGGTGAGCTTACCGACGAGCTGCTCTTAAAGGGCAGCGACCAGTTTAAAAATACTTTTGATGAAGAATACGGCGGGTTTGGCGAAGCGCCTAAATTCCCGCGGCCGCCCGGGCTGAATTTTCTGCTTAGAATGTATCACCGGTTCCAGGATGGTGATTCGCTTAAAATGCTGGTAAGAACGCTCCTGCAAATGGCAAAAGGCGGAATGTATGACCATATCGGCGGAGGATTCCACCGCTACTCGGTTGACCGCTTCTGGCGCGTGCCGCACTTTGAAAAAATGCTCTATGACCAGGCACAGCTTGTTATGGTTTACTTTGAAGCATTCCAGCTTACAGGTGATGTATATTTTGCCGAGATTGCCAAAGAAGTTTTGAATTATGTTTCCGAAAAGCTAACGGATAAAAGCGGTGGATTTTATTCCGCAGAAGATGCGGAATCAGTAGTGAAAAACCCCATCAATATGGTTGATGCACTCCAAAATGAGGCACTCCATAAAGAGGAGGGAGCGTTTTATGTTTGGGAGAAGAAGGAGCTTGATGAATTATTAGGCGAAGATGCAGAGATATTTAATTATTTCTACGGAGTATGGGAAGGAGGCAATGCACCGGCAGGTTCAGATCCGCATAGTGTCTTTACAGATAAAAATATTCTTTATGCGGCACATACGCTTTCTGAAACTTCCAATAAGTTTGAAAAATCTACGGATGAAGTGGACGCAATTTTAAAAGAGAGCAGGGAAAAGCTGTACCGACAAAGAGAAAAACGTCCGCGCCCGCATCTTGATGATAAAATTTTAACCTCATGGAATGCGTTAATGATATCTGCTTATTCAAAGGCACACCAGGTAATTGGCGAGACAGCCTATATTGATAGTGCAAAGCGAAGCGCTGATTTTATAATTGAGCATCTGTATAATGATTCTTCTAAATCGCTGCTTCATAGATATCGTGACGAAGAAGCTAAGTTCGATGGTAACCTTGAAGATTATACATTTTTCACACAGGCGTTGATTGACCTTTATGAATCATGTTTCGATGATAAATATCTTGACCTTGCTATAAATCTAATGGAAACGGCAATTAACGAATTTTATGATAGTGAATACGGAGGATTTTATGATACCACCGGAAAAGATGCCAGCATTCTTGTCAGAACGAAGGAAGATTATGATTCTGCCGAACCGACAGGAAATTCAATTGCGTTATTAAACTTGCTGAGGCTGTCTTAT
>DASXTZ010000286.1:0-8374 GCA_036505135.1 Ignavibacteria bacterium | reverse complement strand
GGAGAAAAGAAGACGGAGAAAAGGGACGAAAACAAAAACTACTACAGGGTTGAAAGAAACTATGGTTCTTTCTCAAGAAGCTTTACTTTACCAGCTGAGGTAGTTGCTGATAATATCTCCGCTGAATATAATGACGGTGTTTTAAATATAATTTTGCCAAAAACCGAAGAGGCAAAAGTAGTTGAAAAACAGATCGAAGTAAAATAGGTCCTTGTGTAAATAAAATTCAGGGTGCTGCTCAGAACTTAGCTTCCGGGCAGCACTTAGCATATAAAAAAGGAGTATATTTTGAGTGATAAAGATTACATAATGAGAATGATGGAGGAATTTGCAAGGGTTTTTGCAAAGGTTTTTTTCCTGAGGGATACAAAGCAGTATGCTTACGCCCACATGGAGGTTGATAATGTAAGCAGAATGATTACGGGATTCACACCCAACCAGCTTAAGGCACTGGGTCCGGAAGGTGTAAGAAATGTTTTTGATTATAAAGAATCTAATATCGAAAAGATTTATTACACCGCAAGGATAGTGATGGAAGACGCATTTTTATTTGAGCTAGAAGGCAAAATTGATGAAAGCCTGGAAAATTATGCTTTTGCTCTGGCACTTTTCGAACATTTAAAAAACAGGGGATTTGCAGGCGATAATGATATGCTTAATGACATCTCATTCATTAGAAAGAAAATAAATTAGAAATTTTTTTACATAAAAAGATTACAGGAAAGGAAACAAATATACTATGGGAAAAATAATAGGTATAGACCTAGGGACTACCAACTCGGTTGTTGCCGTAATGGAGGGCAATGACCCTGTAGTAATTCCAAACGCAGAAGGGCATAGAACAACCCCTTCTGTGGTAGCCTTTACAAAAAATGGTGAAAGGCTTGTAGGACAAACGGCAAAACGACAGGCAGTTACAAACCCTGCTAATACGGTTTATTCCATAAAGCGTTTTATGGGAAGAAGGTTCAATGAGGTTACCAATGAAGCCTCAATGGTTCCATATAAGGTAATTAAAGGGGAAAATGAAACTGCAAGAGTTCAAATAGGCGATAGAGTTTATTCACCCCCGGAAATTTCGGCTATGATCCTTCAGAAAATGAAACAGACCGCCGAAGATTACCTTGGTCAAAAAGTTACTGAAGCAGTTATTACTGTTCCGGCATATTTTAATGACTCCCAGCGCCAGGCCACCCAGGATGCCGGTAAGATTGCAGGGCTTGAAGTAAAAAGAATTATCAATGAGCCTACTGCCGCTGCTCTTGCTTACGGGCTTGATAAGAAGAAAAAAGATGAAAAGGTAGCAGTTTATGACCTTGGCGGCGGAACCTTTGATATTTCTATTTTAGAGCTTTATGATATCGAAGAAACAGGAAATTTCCAGGTAAAATCTACCAATGGTGATACGCATCTTGGAGGTGATGATTTTGACCAGCGCTTGATAGACTATATTGCCGATGAATTTAAAAAACTTGAAAACATTGATTTAAGAAAAGACCCTATGGCTCTGCAAAGATTGAAAGTTGAGGCCGAAAGAGCAAAGTGCGACCTTTCCAGCCAGACCCAGGTTGATGTTAAGTTGCCCTATGTAACTGCAGTTGAGGGGGTGCCAAAACATATTGATATGACCATAACACGTGCAAAATTTGAGCAACTTGTCGATGACCTTATTCAGCGTTCAATCGAACCATGCAAAAAGGCATTGAAGGATTCAGGTTATACAATTGACCAGATAGACGAAGTTATCCTCGTCGGCGGTTCAACAAGGATCCCTAAAGTTCAGGAAGCTGTAAAGAACTTCTTCAAAAAAGAACCTCACAAGGGCGTTAACCCCGATGAAGTTGTAGCAATAGGCGCAGCAATCCAGGGCGGTGTCCTTGCGGGTGATGTAAAAGACATTCTGCTTCTGGATGTTACTCCGCTTTCACTTGGTATTGAAACACTTGGCGGTGTAATGACAAAGATGATCGAAGCTAATACTACTATCCCTACAAAGAAAACCGAAACATTTTCAACGGCTGCAGATAACCAGCCTTCGGTTGAAATTCACGTTCTCCAGGGTGAAAGGCCAATGGCGAATGATAACAGAACACTGGGAAGATTTATACTTGATGGAATTCCGCCTGCACCAAGAGGAATTCCTCAAATAGAAGTTACTTTTGATATCGATGCTAATGGCATACTGCATGTCAGCGCAAAGGATAAAGCATCAGGCAAAGAACAGTCAATTAAGATTACGCATTCAAGCGGGCTTTCTGACTCCGAAATTGAAAAGATGAAAAAGGATGCTAAGGAACATGAATCGGAAGATAAGAAGAGAAAAGAAGAAATTGATACACGCAACCATGCCGATAGCCTTGTGTTCCAGACTGAGAAACAGCTAAAGGAGTTTGAAGGCAAGCTTCCAAGTGAAGCTAAGATGAAAGTTGAAAATGCTCTTGGAAGACTGAAGGAAGCATTGAAGGGCACAAACGCAGAAGAGATAAAATCTTCAACGGATGCTTTAAACGCAGCATGGAATGAAGCGTCCACACAGATGTACAGCCAGGCAACAGGCAGCCAGCAGCAGGAAGGATTTGGCTCCCAGGCTGAACAGCCCCAGGGCGACGGGGCTCCAAAGGATGATAAAAAAGTTGAAAATGCCGACTTTGAAGTAGTTGATGACGATAAAAAATAATTCCTGACCCCGAGAACCCGGGGGAAGGAATTTATTAAAGAAAACTTGGAACCCCCGCTTTCGCGAGGGCATTCTTGTAACTTGTAACTTTCAACTTTTAACTGAGTTAACCCATAGGTGAGATATCTGGTAAATATCTCAACGCAAAATAACCACCTGTTAGTAAAATAGCGGGTGGTTTTTATTTTTATGATACTTGTATATACAAGTGATATTTATTATATTTGATAACTCAAATCTGGCTATATGGATAAATCTCAGTTTTGTAAATGTTTATATTATTCAACTAACGCTCTTTCAAGAAATTTAAATAAAATTGCAGAAGAGGAGTTTTCCGTTACGGGGCTGGCGCCGACATATGGCTTTATATTAATGACAGTAAATAAAAATCCGGGCATTCCCGCAGGCGAAATTGCAAACATTATGCAGCTTGATCCTTCTACAGTAACAAGGCTGGTTGATAAGCTTGATTCCGGAAAATATGTTAAAAGAACCCGCGAAGGTAAATTTGTGTTTGTATATCCTACAAGTAAATCAATAAAGCTTAATAATAAAATTATTGCGTCATGGAAATCACTTTATAAAAGATACACGGATTTAATCGGTATTGAAAAAAGCCGCAAACTTACGGGAAAAGTTTATGAGGCGGTATTAAGCATGAATAAATAATTTTAAAATAATGGATTCCCGCCTGCGCGGGAATTCATGTTCGAAAAAGGAGAAATTATCATGCCAAAACAAAAAATAGGGGTTCTTGGCTCCGGTATCGTTGCCCAGGTGCTTGCACAAGGTTTTATCAAACATGGATATGATGTAATGGTTGGGACCCGTGTTGCTTCTAAGTTAGCAGAATGGAAATCAAAAAACGGCGACGGAGCAAAAATTGGCAGCTTTGAAGATGCTGCAAAACATGGCGAGCTTTTAGTACTTGCTGTAAAAGGAACGGCTGCAGATAAAGTTCTTAAGCTTGGAGGAGCATTGAATCTAACCGGTAAAACGGTTATAGATACAACCAATCCAATAAAGGAAGAGCCTCCGGTTGATGGGGTATTAAAGTTCTTTACGAACTTAGAAGATTCGTTAATGGAAAGGCTTCAGAAGCAGGTGCCTGATGCAAATTTTGTAAAAGCATTTAATTCAGTTGGGAATGCTTTTATGGTAAACCCTGACTTCGGAGGCATTAAGCCTACTATGTTTATTTGCGGTAATAATGAAAATGCTAAGAACCAGGTTAAAGAAATACTGGATAAATTCGGCCATGAAACAGAAGATTTAGGCAAGGCTACGGCAGCAAGAGCAATTGAACCATTATGTATTCTGTGGTGCATTCCCGGTTTTATCCGCAACCAATGGAACCATACATTTAAGCTGTTGAGGAAATAGAGAAAATCATAAATATTATCAAAATTTTCAAAAAAGAGTAATAATGACCATTTCACGGTAGTTATATTATTTGCTTAAATCAAAACTTTAGATTATTATTGCATAACTTATATAAATATATAAGTTATGTGTATGAAAAAAATTTATCTGCATTTCGGCTTACTTGTAATCTTAGCATATATTGAAGGATGTTTTCCTGCTTCAAGTAATAATGAAGAAGAAGAAGAAAAGAAGGAAGAAAATACCGAAGTAACAGAAATTAATGAATCGGAGTCTTCTTCAATCATAAATGCTGCAAAGGCCGAACAGGAAAACCGAATGTACAGGCCTTCGCAGGACTCCACATATCTTTACTGGTTAAATAATAAGCTTATTCTTCTTAACGGTTCAACAAAGTGTAATATTTTTGCTTTAAATGTTTTATTCAGGTCCGGCTTTAAAACTCCCAAAACTAATGCGCTCTCACGTGATCTTTTTGATACAGATAAATTTACCGACATTCTGCCTGTTGTTGGAATCAATGATATAGATAATGTTAAAAAGGGAGACCTGGTGGTATGGAACGGTCATGTAATCATACTTGAATCATTAACAAAAATAAAAGATGACTTATATGCAATAGCATGGTGGGCCGGGACAAGACAAAAAGACAACGGTGAAAATATTAAGAATAACGTTTGCTATGGGAAATATAGGCTGAATGGGAATTTTGTTGTAAGAAGACCAGTGAAAAGTGAAAAGTGAAAATATATTTTAAAGCCTCTTACCTGTTACTTAGCCTTTTAATTTTTTGCCATAAGGTGTTTTGGTCCAATTTTCTTAAAGTAATGGATTGATTTTTCTCACTTTTTTTTTACCTTTTTACTTTCTGATATTCCCAGCGGTCCTGCACGATTAATAACTGCATCAAGGCTCCGGTTAAGCTTCTGTGCAATTTCCCTGGTAGGTATTTTTTTGTAATTCTGTCTTATGTATTCATCATCAGCTTCAGTCCATGGACGCGGTGTCTGCCTTAATTTCAAGCCCATTCTTCTTGCTTTTTGAAAAACCGCGATCCTGCTCATGCCTAAGTCATTTGCTATTTCCTGATAAGACTTCTTCTTATAGTTTTTCCGAAGAAACCGGGTCTCTTCTTTTGTCCAGAAACGCCAGATCTGCGGCCTCCTCAGACCCATATTCCATGCCTGATAATGAGCAGCTGCCCGGGTTTTGTTCAATTTTGCAGCTACTTCGTCAATGGAAAACCTTTTGTCAGACCATAATTTTCGAAGCAGGTTCAGTTCTTCTTCCGACCATTTTTTGGGTTTGGGTACAAATATCTTAAGCTGCCGGGCTTTATTATTAACGGATAACTGACTGCGATAAAGCGACCGGGCAATGGAATCCACCCGCTTGACCTGGTAATTTTTAAGAAGATAATTGATTTCAAATTGTTTCCATCGCCTTAGGGTACCAGAACGGAGCCCCATTTTGTTAGCTTTAGCTACTACCGAATGGAAAGGATGGCCAGTTCGTTTGGCAACATAGTTTGCTCCTTTTGTAGAATACCGTTTCTTAAGAATTCTTAAATTACTTTTTGTCCATGATTTTTTCATTAGCCCTTTTGTCACAAAATTAAAAAGGCACAGAATTAAAAAAAACTCCAAAAAATATTAACCCTATTAAGCCCTATTTAAGCCGTTAGTTTTTCTTCTTTTGTTCGTTAAGCTAAACACAATGAAAGTCCACGCATAGGCTCTACGCAGCTTTAATCGGCGAAATCCATTAATCTGTTTAATCCTGGTTCAGACTTCAACTATCACTCAGCCTTTTAATTTTTTTCCATAAGGGGTCATTAAACCAGCCTTGAAGCGGTTTAGTTACCTCACCCCCCTGCCCCTCCACATGGAGAGGGGGTTCTTGTTGCCTGTGATTGTTTATTTCCGTAATTGTAAGAACCGAATCTGAGTAAAGTGAAACGAGCCATAGAATTATTTTCAAATCCTTATAGCAGGCAGCATTTATCTGATACGTGGTAAAATCGGGGGCTGCAAAAATTATATAACAGTTATGCCACCTAACGTCATGTTTTGAAAGAGAAGCAGAACTACCGTATTTTTCATTATATTTTACAAGGCACTCCGCTTTATTCTCACGAATTAATTTCAGGTATGAAATCCCCTGGTCAATTACGCTGTAGTTTCTATCGCGCTTATACTCAATTATAACGAATGCCTTAAGGCGTTTATTAAATGCAAGGGTATCAATTCTTTTGCTTTTAATTTTAAATTCGCTTTTAACAAGCTCAAGCTCGCTGATAGCAGGCAGGTTGTTTTCAATAAGCCCTGCATATGTTTTTCAAGCTTAAAATGTTGAGGAGTGCAGTAAATTAATACATCGTTATGTAAGCTGTAAATATTCATAACTTAAGGGAGGCTGGGTTAAGCCTTCTAGTATAATACTAAAAAGAAAATTTGAAAAAAGCAAATTTAACAATGTGATGATATGTTGTCATGCCCGTGAAAACGGGCATCAAGAAGTGATTCTTTCTACTCGTAATATAAGGAAAAATGTAAGTTTTTAATTCTGGATTCCCGCTTTCGCGGGAATGACATCAATACGCCGGAAATCCCTGCTCGACTTAATTCATTGTAACAACCCGCATTTTTCAATAACTTGCAGTTTTTCAGGCTAATATATGCAGAAACGCTATTATATAGATAAAATTGCTGATTTTGTCGGTCAGGAAGTCACTATTAAAGGCTGGCTATACAACATCCGTACATCGGGAAAGCTAATGTTTCCGCAGCTTCGTGACGGGACGGGAATTATACAGGGGGTTGTCTCACAAAAAGATGTTTCACCCGCTGTTTGGGAAGGATTTAAAAGCCTAACTCAGGAATCATCTCTTATTGTTAAAGGAATAGTTTCAAAGCATCCCAAGAAGGATGAATATGAATTGCAGGTAAGCGACCTTGAGATTGTTCAGATTGCCGAGCCTTATCCGATTACTCCAAAGGACCACGGTGTGGAATTTCTTGCTGACCACCGGCATTTATGGGTTCGTTCGCCAAAGCAGATAGCAATACTCAGGGTAAGAGAGGAAATTATTAAAGCATGCCGTGATTATATGTATGATAACGGATTTGTTTTATTTGATTCGCCGATTTTTACTCCCAACGCCGCAGAAGGAACGACAACACTTTTTTCAAGTGATTACTTTGATCTTGGCAAAGTTTATCTTGCTCAAACAGGGCAGCTTTATGCAGAAGCCGGGGCAATGGCGTTTGGCAAGGTGTATGATTTTGGTCCGACATTCCGCGCGGAGAAATCTAAAACCCGCCGGCATTTAACCGAATTCTGGATGATAGAGCCTGAGATGGCTTATTATGATTTGTATGATGATATGGACCTGATAGAAGATTTTATTGAATACATTGTTCAGCGTGTATTGAAGAATCGTTCACAAGAACTTGCATCATTAGAGCGGGATATTTCGAAGCTTGAACTTATCAAAAAACCATTCCCGCGCATAACATATGATGAAGCGATTGATATAATCAATAAAAAGAATGTACCGCTGATACGGAAAAAAGAAGACGGGACCGAAGAGCATATCAGGCCGTTTCCATGGGGTGAAGATTTCGGCGCTCCGCATGAGGAGGCTGTTGTTGAAGATTTTGATAAGCCGGTAATGGTTTACAACTGGCCATCGGAGGCAAAAGCATTTTATATGAAACGCGACCCCGCTAATCCTAAAATTGTACGCGGTGTTGATGTTCTTGCTCCTGAAGGTTACGGAGAAATTGTCGGGGGCTCAGAGCGTGAGGATAACCTTGAGCTTTTAGTGCAGCGCATTAAGGAACATAATCTACCGATGGAAGCGTTTCAATGGTATATAGATTTACGAAGGTATGGCAGTGTGCCGCATTCCGGTTTCGGTATGGGGGTAGAAAGAGTTGTTTCATGGATATGCAAGCTTGACCATTTGCGCGAAGCAATCCCGTTCCCAAGAATGATGTACAGAAACAAACCATAAAGTAAAATCAAAATGCAAAATGCAAAATGCAAATGAAAAAAAAAATTTAAAAACGCAGTCGTTATTGATATTGAAAAAGATGGAAAATTTTTGTTTGTAAAAAGAGCTGATAACGTTGTTGCCGGTGGATTTTGGTGTCCAGTTAGCGGTAGAATTGAAAATGGGGAGACACAGCAAAATGCAGTCATAAGGGAAGCCT
Organism: Ignavibacteria bacterium; assembly: GCA_036505135.1. Taxonomy (GTDB): domain Bacteria; phylum Bacteroidota; class Ignavibacteria; order Tepidaquicellales; family OLB5; genus DASXTZ01. Next base: position 97 of record DASXTZ010000286.1, on the reverse strand, counting down.
TAGAAGAAGTTGGGTTAAATGTTAAACCAATAAAAAAAGTGTGGGAATGTGAAGCAGAACATGGAGGCTATCTTCTGCATTGGTGGACTGTTGACTT
>DASXTZ010000285.1:0-1524 GCA_036505135.1 Ignavibacteria bacterium | reverse complement strand
TGAATTATCAGAAAGAAAGCTTGCAAAGCTCTACACACAAAAACTGCAAAGAATGGAGCAGAATCTGGATAGAATTGGAATAGGCGGTAATTTTTTTCAATATAAAACACAGCTGGAGTTAGGTAAAATTCGTTATCGTTTCCTGGAAGATGAGCAGCACCTGGTGCCACCTCATATCGTCAAAAAAGGTGAGTTCGGCATATTAAATTTCCTAAGGCTAATTTCCGGTGTAGTTAATGATATGGAGTCAAATATGCAGTTGTTTAATGCCAGTTTTGTTGTAAATATACCGTACGAGTTTATCAATAACCTGCATCTTGATAAAGTAATTAACTATGCTAAATCTAACAATTATGTATATACTTACATAATGGAAATGTATTATTGCTCAATAATGACAGTTTTAAAACCCGCTGAATCATCATATTTTTTCAGAGCTAAAGAATTATATGAAGCTAATTCGCATCAATTCGAAGCAGAAGAGAAAAATTCGTGGCTAACATGGCTTACCAATTATTGCGCTTTCAAGATAAATGAAGGGGAGGATAATTACAGGAAAATGCTATTTGAAGTAAATGAGCTTCATTTAAAAGAAATTGAAACATCGCGAAAAAAAGATTTGGGGAAAATTTTCTACCTCCAGGTATTTCGTAATGCTTTATCGATTAACGAAATCGAGTGGGGGGAAAAATATATTGAAAAATATACACCATATTTGAAGCATTCATACCAAAGGTCCATGCGAACATTGGCAGATGCATTTTTAGCTTTTAAGTTAAAAAATTATGATAAAGTTATAGAAAATCTTGGTAAAGTAAAATTTATTGATGCCAGGGATAAATTTTATGTCAGATCACTATCTTTAAGGGCTTATTATGAATTAGGAGAAATCCCAACTCTCCTGTACCATATTGATTCGGCAAAGCAATTTGTAAGCAAAAATTCATCTTTAGGTAAGTCTACCCGGATTAATTTTAATATTTTTTTAAATTTTATGAGCAGGTTTTTACAATTAAGCGAAAACAATAATAAATATGAGCTGGAAATGTTAAAAAAAGAAATACTGCAGGATAAAAGCGCTATTAATGGAATATGGCTGGTGGAAAAAATAGACGAGATTATCGGGAAAAGTACATAATTGGTGGCAGAACTCACCCAACGTCTTCCCTCCCGGAATGAGAGGAGGTACACCAATTTTAGAACTTTTGCTCCCCTGCCTGCAGCAGGCAGGCTTCTCGTTTTAGGAGAAGGGTTAGGGGATGAGGTCATTGAAGCCGGCTTCTTCTTCCTTTTTCTATCTGCATACCGATATTCTGAAGCTCATCTTCTGAAAGTAAGTTCTCAATTGATGGAAACAATTCTCTTTCTTCAAATCTTATATGATTTTCCAGGAAATTGCCAAAAAAAATCTGGTCCTCCTTTAAATTATTGCTTTTGGATAAAGCTGTGAACATTTCATTCATTTTCCTGTGCTCTTCACACATTCTTATAATTAGAGGATTATTTGGTAATCGAGCCGCAAGA
>DASXTZ010000284.1:0-3011 GCA_036505135.1 Ignavibacteria bacterium | reverse complement strand
CTCGTTACTGTAGCAGGCCCTCTATCAAACCTGATAATTGCATTGTTCTGCGTATTTTCTGCTGCAGTGTTCTTTTTTTTACTTAATTCAGCCTCTCTTGCTGAAGGAACCTTTTTTTACGAGTTTTCAAGCTATATGTATAAAATGTTCCTTGCAGGGATTTTATTGAATGTTTCGCTGGCTGTTTTTAATATGCTGCCTATTCCTCCACTTGACGGGTCACACGTTCTTGCAAATATTCTTCCCGATGAAATGGCGCTGCGCTACAGGCAGATTGGATTTATGGGAATATTTATAATTCTTGCGTTGTTTAATTTTGTACCGGGTTTTGTAAATGTATTTGCGGGTATAATATTTTTTGTTGCAGAACCTTATTTAAATTTATTGAATTTATTAGTTAGATGACCAGCAGGCACCAAATAACCGAAATACCCGAAGTAGATCTTCTTGAAGATTTCTACTCGGAAAAGCCTTTAAGCGAAGGCGAAATGAAAGAAGTTTCTAAAGCACTTGAAAAAAAGGTTAAAACCAACCGTAAAAATGTTTTTAAAATATTAAGCCATTTAAAGGCCCTTAAGAACTATATGCTCGATAAAGATGTGAAATGGACAAGAAAATCTGTAGTAGTGGCTGCATTGCTGTATTTTATTGCACCGCTGGATGTAATACCTGATTTTGCACCATTTGTCGGCTTTTTAGATGATATAGGTGTTATTGCATGGACTGTTAGATACCTGGGACGTGAGATAAGCAATTATTACGATTGATCGGGTCAATCGTTTTAATAAGGTAATCCACCGGACAGATTGAGTGTCTTAAATCTTCTGATCCTTCCACACTACTTTCCAATCAAAAGCTAATAGAAACGGAAGTATAACTGCATATAAGGCAAAGTAATATTCAAAAAGGATTAAATACAAATAAGCCTTTGTCATTTTAAACTCCTTAATTGCCGGATACAGAAATATGACATCAGTAATAATTTTAGCAAGAACCATCAATAAATAAATTTGCCAGCTTACAAACAGCCATCCAAAAAGTAATATTACACCTGTTAAAAAAGAAAATAAACCAATCAGCATTCCGGGGTTTGGCTCTCCAAGACCGCCTTTTGCCCATCTCTTTTTCTGCCGGATAAGCTGTTTTAATGTAAAGCATGGCAGAGTTGTGTTCATTGTGTCTTTGTTAACAGGAAAATATGTTTTATATTTTCCGGTTTTATGAATTTTCTGCAGCAGCATAAAATCTTCGGTGACAGAAAAGGGAATCTTTGCATATCCGCCAATTTCATTATAGGCTTTTTTGCTGTATGACATGTTATTCCCGACACAGCTTATAGGAAGTCCAATACCATCACCGCCGGAGGCAACTGTGAGCAGGTAAAGCCAATCGACTGACTGCATGCCCCAGTATAAATTTTTTGGTTCTATAACTGAATAGCCGCTAACAACACCGGTAGTATCAGAGTAATACTTGACAGCCTCTCTGACCCATTGTTTATTAACCTTTATATCAGCATCAGTAGTGAAAATTATCTCACCTCCTGCGGCTTTCAAAGCCTGCTCAAGAGCATTAGCTTTACCTTTTAGTTTGCCTCGTTCTTCAGTTATTTCAACGTATTTGATGTGAGAGTTGGAAAGGGAATATTTTGTCATAATTTCTTTGGTTCTATCTACAGAGCGGTCGTTTACCAGAACAATTTCAAGCTTATCTTTTGGATAATCAAGCTCAAGAAGTGAAAGAATACATTCTTCAATGCTGTCTTCCTCATCCTTTGCGGAAATTACAATTGATATATTCGGTTCGTAGTTAGATTGCGGTGCTTTTCGACTGTTCTTAAGCAAACCAAATAACATTGTCAAATGCACTAATGCATATAATCCGGTTATTATCCAGAAAATTTGTTCCAAGCCCTCTCCCCCGGCCCTCTCCACATAGAGAGGGCGCTTTAGATATTAATATGAATATAAAAAAGTCCCGTTAATTTGACGGGACTTACTACATTTGTGCGTTTTTTCATACTCATTTTACAACTGCAATTTTAATTGTAGCGGTTTCCCCGCAGCCGCCTACCGGCTGGACAACAGCAACATAAATACCGCTCTGAACATTAGTGATGTCCCAGGGGACTTCATTATCAAAACCTTTATTTGTAGTTCCTTTTAGAGTAGTTACAAGCTCGCCTGCCAGGTCCATTATTTTTATGTTAACAGCGGTTACATCGCCGCCGAGATAGTATCTTATGTTAGTTGACTTTCCATAAGCGGGATTTGGCCAGTTGTATACTTTATCCGCAGGCAGGCAGGAAAGACTAGGTTCTGTGAGGAAAAACCCTGTGCCGTGATTATGGTGATTACTATTTGTTAAATAATTTTTCCAATAAACTATGTTATTATATAACCATTGCGTTTTCCAACCATACAGATATCCATCCTGGGAGTAAACAACTATTCCATAATAACCATTATTATTTATTATAGCAGGAGTAGAGGTAATGGTGCCCCCCGTAGTCAATGGGAATCCTTCAAGGATTTTCCCGTCAATTCCATAAGCATAAACTCTGCCGTCCCCTGTTCCGAAAACAAGATCGGCTATGTTGTCATCATTTAGATCAGCTACCGCAATTCCGCTGGTAATTGAATTAACACTAGCGACACTGAATGGAAAGTTATCCAGGACAACCCCAAATTTATTTATCGCAAAAATTTTATTATCAGCACTTACTATAATCTCTTCACTATCATAATTATCCAAATTACAAGCAGTCGGGGAGGAATAAATTTGGCTAATTCCAAGGTTATTGCTTATAACAACATCAGTATTTGTAGCATTATCAACCTTTGTTATTTTATTGTCATTTGTAATTTTAATTGGATATGACAGCAGCCCAGGCAGCTGTGGCCCGGCAAAAATAAAGCTGGCAGCTAAAAATTTAAAATTATCATCAATAAACTCATAAGTTCCGGGTAAACCATCACGTACTTCATAGGCAATACTTACAATCCTCCTAT
>DASXTZ010000283.1:0-2679 GCA_036505135.1 Ignavibacteria bacterium | reverse complement strand
GGAGAAAATAAATCCGCTTCCATTCAAAAGAGTTGTATCGGTATAACTATAAGTGTAATATGAATAATAATTATCGGTATGATACCATATTGAAACAAGGGCAGGCTTTGACATTTCTATAATTTGCTCTGCGTTGTATTTCCCTGCAGTATCCAAAAAGGATCTGTTATTAGCCTGTGATTTTTCAGGAAACTTTCCTTTATCCTGTGAAAATACTGTTGCTGCAAAAATAAAAAAAAGAATTATGATGTATCTCAATTATTTTCCCTTCCACGAAGGTTTATGTTTTTCAATAAAAGCATTCATACCTTCCTTCATATCTTCAGAAGCAAATAAAAGGTAGAAAGCTTTACGCTCATATTCCAAACCAACTTCTATTGTGGTATCAAATGCTTTCAGTATAACATCTTTCGCCATTTGAACAGCAAGCGGCGGCATTGAGGCAATTTCTTTAGCAAGCGCCTGCGCTTCTTCAAGATAAACTTCATCATCAACAACGCGGCTAACCATTCCTGCTTCGAACATTTCTCTTGCAGTATACATTCTTCCGGTTAATATCATTTCCATTGCTCTTGCTTTGCCAATAGCTTTAGTTAAGCGCTGCGTTCCCCCTGCTCCGGGAATAACTCCAATTTTTATTTCAGGCTGACCAAACCTGGTTGATTCAGCAGCAACTATTATATCACATGTAAGTGTAAGCTCACATCCTCCTCCCAAAACATAGCCTGAGGCGGCAGCTATGATGGGTTTCTTTATTTTTCTTATCTTGTCCCAGGTTGCGAACTGGTCTCTTACATACATATCAATTGCGGATTGAGTTGCCATTTCTTTAATATCTGCACCGGCAGCGAATGCTTTTTTATTCCCCGTCAGTATGATACACCCGATTTTGCTGTTTTTATCGAAGCTTTGAAAAGCATCAAGCATTTCTCCCATAAGCTCAATATTTAAAGCATTTAAGACGTCAGGCCGATTTATCTGGATTTGACCGACCTTAAGTCCAGCGGGGTTTTCTATTTCGGTTACAATTAGATTCTTGTAGGCAGGTGTTTCTATCATTAAAAACCTTAAATTTATTATAAGAAGTGCAAATTTAGCTAATAAGTGTAACAGTTACAATATTAAAACCTCACCCCCGCCTGCAGAAGGAAGGCCCAACCCTTCTGCTCCTCACCCTATCCCATCTCCAAAATGGAGAAGGGCAATTCCGAAATTTTTCAATTTAGCCTTTTAACTTGGCTTAACTGCTAACCGGGTAGGCATTTTTGGAAAGATTTCTCCAAAGAATGGCACCAAAAATTATTATTCCGCCTAAAATAGAATATATAGAAGGAGTTTCTCCAATCCCGATAAATACCCATATTGGATTAAATATTGCCTCCAGTGTAGCAATTATCATAGATTCCGTTGCTGAAACATATTTTATGGCTTCATTAAAAATCATATAGCTTATTCCGATTTGTATAGAGCCCATGTAAAGAAGACTTAAACCCTCTTTCAATGATAAAGAAAAATCAGGATATACAATAATAAATGCTATTACGGCAACAAGAGCATTTCCCATAATTGCGCTGCTTATGGTGTTTTCCGATTTGTGCTTAACTTTTTTGTATTTTATTAGCAGGCTAAACATAGCAAAACATATACCTGAGGCGATTGCAATAAGATTACCATAAATACTGCCAAGCTCAAGTTTACCAAAGAAAAATAAAATCATTCCAAAGATACAAATTACAATAGTAATAATATTTTTTGGCTCAAATTTAGTTTTTAGAACAAGAGGTTCGAGCACAACTAAATAAACGGGAGCGGTGAACTGAAGGAAAATTGCATTAGCAGCGGTTGTCATTTTAGTAGCAATTACAAACAAAATTAAAATGCCAGCATAAAAAACTGAGGCAAGATTGGAAACCGCATCGAATTCAAATTTGAAATTTCCTTTTCTTAAATAACTTAAAACAAGAATAGTTAATGCAGCAATACCTGAACGAAAAAAAGATATTTGAAAAGCGCTAATAGATAAATATTTAATGAAAAATCCGCTTGTGCTCCATAGAAATGCCGTGAAAGAAATATAGATAAGACCTTTTCGGTGTACCGGAATCAAGTTTTTCTCCCGGCAACATCAACTACTAGAGGGGAAAAGAAAATTGAGTCGGGATTATTTTTGTGCGCTGTCCAATCCTTTAGTATAGCATCTCCTGATTCTTTTGTAATAATATTTTTTTCAACCATAAGAGGAACATGGTGTGTTATAAATGCATCGTGCCACTTGAATATTCCGCTGCCGGGGCTTCCTGCAATTGAGTTAGGCCGGTAATCAATTAATTTTAAACCAAATTTTTTGAATATAGCAGGAATTCTTACTGCAATAGTAAGATCACCGCCATTATATTTCCAGTAATCCTGCACAGCAGATGATAATTCTTCATATGAGCCGCCTCTTGGATATAAATAAAGGCCATGAAATGCATAATCCTGAAAAGCAATAATGCCGCCCGGTGCCAGTGCTTTCTTAAGATTATCTATGAATAATTCAGGGTCAGGAACAAAGCCGATTACCCACCTTGCAAAGATGAAGTCGTAATAATCTTCAGGAAACTGGGCACTTTCAGCAGTGCCTAAAATATATTTGGTGTTTTGCCAGTCTTTTTCATTTGAATAATTTTTAAAATAGTT
>DASXTZ010000282.1:0-4462 GCA_036505135.1 Ignavibacteria bacterium | reverse complement strand
AGTTTCAGTATTTATTCAGGTTCTGATACTTAAAAGGGGATTACTCTGAAGCCTTTATCTTGCTACTATATTTATCAAATTTTCAACTGTTCCGTATAATGACCAAAAGTACTGGACGTTATAAAACAGAATGTATATAATAACTGCTGTAACCTGGAAAATTGAAATTATAAAATTAATAACCTTCATTTATTTCGTCCTTCCTAACAAATTGTTTAATCACTAGATAATTTAGCTTATATCGTTAGTGATTCACATACCGAAATCTAGGGATTTTAGGTATAAAAATATATAAGTAATTGTTTAGTAGGGATATATAATAACTTTTCTGTCACCCTTTTACGGTAGCAAATAAATCGATTCAATGTTAAATATTTTTAAAAGAAATACTTTTTTTCTGTTCTCTTTTATTATGAAAATTTATAATATTTGTAATATCCACAAAGAATTAGTCTTATGTATTATTTTCTGGAAAGTAATAAAAAATAAAGGAGTCAAAAATGGATATTTCATCATTTAAACATACTTACCAAAACACATCATTAGATAATGTTGTAAGCGGTCTTACCCAGGGGCTCAGGGCCGATATACCTTATCCCGATTCACAAATTTTTTCAAAAGCAAGGTTAACAGCTGATGTAGTAAAGAATGGTGCAATAGCCTTGTTCGATAAGGAATGCAGCGGACTGGATACAGTTGAGCTCATTATGGAACTTGAAAACGGGGTACTTGGAATTCTTGAGCCTAATTATGACTCGGCAGCAGAGAACGGGGCGGGCATAGTAGCTGTTTTGAGTGTATGAAATTAAGTTAGAGAGCTTGAACAAAAAAGTCCAGTCTAACGACCGGACCTTTTTGACCGAAATAGTGATAGCTCTATTACTTCACTAAAATCATTTTCATTGTTTTGCGGTAGTCCGTGGTGTTTAAAGTATAAAAATAGATGCCGCTTGAGATATTCCTTGCATCAAAATTAATATTGTGTAAGCCCGCAGATAAATCTTTATTTAATATCTCTGATACCAGTCTGCCGTTAATATCGTATAGATTCAAACTAACTTTTGAATCTTTCGGTAATTCAAATTCAATTATAGTTTGTGAATTAAACGGATTAGGATAGTTCTGCGATAAGCTGAACTTTTTTGGCTCATTATTCTCTGTCTTTGAAACCGGCAAAGGTTGATTGTTTCCGTGACTGTTTGCAATATTATTCAGCCTTCCGTTAACAGTCAGATTGAAACCATTGCTGTTAATGCTGCCGCCATTCTGACTCAGCGAGCAGTTTATAACGAGGTCTCTGAATAACTGTATGTTGTTATCGATGACCAGCACACCATTTTCGGGGAATTGGATATTACCCCCTCCTAAAATGCTTTGAATGCCGGTACCGTTTAAATTTACATGATATGCACCGGCCGGGTCTCCTAAAATAAGTGAGCCGTTAATATTCAGATTTCCCCGAAAATTTATTTCAGGCAGATAATTTGGGACAATATTTGCTATCTTCAACGTGCTGCCTGATGGAACATATAAAGTATCGCATGTAAAAGTATTAAGACTATCCAATATATTGATATTTAATCCGTTTTGAACTATGATATTAGAAAGCACTCTGCCTCCAAATTTAAAAGCGGAGCCGGACACGGCTCCAATTACGAAATTGCTTCCTCTTTCGAATTTTACTTTTGAAGCAGGGGCTGAAAAACCAAATGGTGAAGCAGCAGTTTCATTATTCAAAACAAATGACGAACCATTTTCAAAAACAACAGAATTCTGCGCTCCTGAATTTGAAAAGACATTTCCAATACTATTTTGATATAAGAATGATCCGTTTTTAAATCTTACTCCCAGTGAATCCTGCGAGTTTATATTATGCGCTATTTGACCCGAAAATGTCAACGTTCCATAAATAGCTGCCGTTGCGCCGTTTTTCATATATAAACTTAATTTGGGGTCGTTTCCTGTTATTGTTAAGCCCGAACCCGATTCAATTACAAAATCATCACCGCTATATCCCTGAATTGATAGTACTCTTGGAAGGCCGGAACTTGGTGTCATCGTGACATAAGTATAATTTCTGATAATTAATTGTCCTACCGTGATCTGGTTAACATTGGTAATATTAACCTGTCCTCCATTTTCTATTATCAGAATATCGCTGGCATACATGTATTGCCTGAAAGGAGTCCAGTTGCCAGCTGTACTAAAACTTGAGTTTATAGAGCCATTCCAGGTATATACCGTTTGAGAAACGGAAGTTGAAATTAGAACTGCTAAGGTTATAGAAATTAATAGAGCTTTCAAATTTTTCGGATTTTTTAGTTTTTTGGCCTATTAGTATCCCAACTAACACTACAAATATGCTAGTTCGGCCGATACGAGAACAATCATGCTTCGACACGAATTACAAAAATCACTATAAATCCTACCCAATAACGATAGTAGATAGTAGTAAGATTAGTGATATTAATCTAACGGGATTAGTTAAATATATAGGGTAGAAATGAAATAAACAAGCCGCTTTTTAGGCGGCCTGAGGGGGAGCAAATGTGGAGTTTTAGAAGTAAATAATCAAATATATTCTATCATATAGAGCTGTTATTTCTCATTTAAAGATATTTGATTTTCCCGGGGACAAAAAAATGTCCCCGCCAGTTATAGTGTAAACATAGATTCCGTTTGGAGGTATGCTCCCATAAGAGTTTACGCTATAAAATCTGATAATTTTGTTTGCTGTTTGATTTTCTGCTTTTTGGTATAAATCTGCATCCTTCTTAAATGCATAGCCGCTTTCATCAATTCGCATTGCCGGTTGTAATTGATTTTCATGCAAGCGGCTTTCTGTCAAATCACAATTATTTTTTGAGCCTTCAAAGTAAGTAACTCTAACCCAAATATTTTTATCTGCTGCCAGGCTGGCATCTATTTTATAAAGTGGTTTCAATTTCTTTTTATCCGGAATTAATTTTTAATAAATATTATTTAACAAGCAGCATTCTGCCTGTCTGAACATTTATATTACCGTTAATACTGGAAGTAACTTTGTAGAAATAAACACCGCTTGAAAGTTTAGATGCATCAAAGATAAATTCCTGTAAACCTGCTTTTGCATTTCCATCAAATAAGCGTGATACTTCTCTTCCGCTTATATCATAAATATTAACAGATACTGTTCCTGAGGCTGGAAGTTCAAAGCTGATCTTAGTAGTCGGGTTAAAGGGATTAGGATAATTTCCCAGTTTCCCTGCTGTCAGGATTGCGGCTCTATCAGAAGGTTTTACCGGATTGTATGACCAGGTTTCGCCTCCATCGGTTGTAAATGCCTGAACGCCGTTTTCACCCACAAGCATCCCATTTAATGGTGTAGAAAAAGATACTGCCTGAAAATCCCTTGTTCCGGCTCTTGTTGTAGGAATTACAAAAACCCATGTATCTCCTCCGTCGGTTGTTCTTAAAATCGATTCATCTTCTCCTACTGCAATGCCATCGTTTTCTGAAGTAAATGAAACATCTTTTATCATAAGGTCTGGCAAAACGGTATTTGATGGTGTCCAGGTAAATCCGCCATCGGTTGAATTGTATATCTTTCCGGCTTCACCAACAATTGTCAATTTTTCATCGGTCCTTGGGCTTATTGCGCTTATCTCAAATGATGGTATTGTTATTCTCATATCTGTCCAGTTAACAGCACCATCGGTAGTTTTCAGCAGCATTGAATGGGTTCCGACAGCAAAACCGGTCATCGAATTAATAAAATGAATATCATTACACTGATATCCCGGCTGAGTGTATATCTGTTCCCAGGTATCACCCTTATCACTTGTAAGAAGTAATATGCCGTCGCACCCGCATGCAACTGCAGTATTTGAGTCAATTGCTCCTACATCACACAGATGTGTAGTAATTGTGCTCTGCTTAATTTCCCAGTTTAAGCCGGCGTTAGTAGTTTTAATAATTACTCCATTTTCACCCACAGCTATCATTGTTGATTTATCAAAATAAATATTCCCATATAATACATTTGTAATGCCGGTGGTTAACGTCTGCCAGGTAAAACCTCCGTCAGAAGTCTTCATTGCAAGTCCGTCTTCACCTACCAAAGTTGCATTGGTAAGGTCAATATACTTTACACTTTGCTCAACCAAAGTAGTTTGGCCATAAATAAAAACATTTAAGAATATCATTAATGCGGAAAAAAATCTTAAGAGTTTCATTTGAGTACCTCCTTTTATAAGGTTAAATTAGTTAATAGGGTTCTTAATTTATCGGAATCTTATTTGATTTCCCTACCCAAGTTAATACGCGGAGAGAATTTAATCAATAGCCGCATAAGTTAGCGAAACCTGGGTAGGGAAAAATTATTTTACTTTATCAAAACCATTTTATTGGTGATTGGTGCAGAACCTTCTGCAGCAACTATATAGAAGTATATGCCGCTTGAAAGATTCGATGCGTTAAAAAC
>DASXTZ010000281.1:0-3913 GCA_036505135.1 Ignavibacteria bacterium | reverse complement strand
TATTACTCAAACCAGAGATATTTATGCGGGCCAGGGAAATTTTTCCGCACAGCAGCCATTCATCCTTACTTTTGGATTAGGGAGTACAAATCATATCGATAAGATAGAAATCTATTGGCCGGATAAAAACTACTCAAGAACTGTTGTGAAGAATCAAAATGCCAACCAGGTTATTGAAATATCTTTTGACGGATCTGTAAAAGTTATAAAATAAAAACCCCTCTATGTTAGAGGGGTTCAAATAGGGTTGGGCGCGGTTATGCCCCCGCCCTCCTAAAACTTATACTTATCATGCACTCTCCTTTCCCGGGGTCTTTTTTCCCCCCGCACAAATATACAACTTTCCGTATTAAATATAAATAATATTCCAACCGGTTACTTATTTTTTTCGTATATATTATTATTATGTAATGTCATAATTTAAATTTTCAATCATTTTGTCATTCTGAGCGCAGCGAAGTACAGCGAAGCGCGGAACAATCCCATTAGAGTTGAAATTTCTCACACTTATGAGATCCTTCACTTCGTTCAGGATGACAAATTATGGCACTATTTATTAAGGTTCTGAAACTTAATATTATTATTTTAAATTAGTTAAGATAAGCCAAAAATGTTTCGAAGCGTAGCTTCGAAACAAGGCATCTTTCTGGCACCGAAGCCCCCGCTTCGGCGCAAAAAATAGTTAAAAAGAAATGAAATTCATAAAAATATTTGCAATTCTCCTAGTATTTGTTAATTTATCAAGAGCTCAAAAGTTTGACGATTTGGAAAATTCGCCTATAAAGCCATATGGTAATATTACAGCTCCTGACTTCCCGCAGGGATTGGAATGGCTTAATACAGATAAGCCAATTTCCTTAAAGGACCTGAAGGGAAAAATTGTGCTGCTTGATTTCTGGACATACTGCTGCATAAACTGCATGCATATAATCCCCGACCTTCATAAGCTGGAAGAGAAATATAAGAATGAGCTGGTTATTGTTGGTGTCCATTCAGCCAAATTTTTAACAGAGCGGGGCACTGAAAATATTCGCCAGGCGATACTGCGGTATGAAATAGAACATCCTGTAATTAATGATAAAGATTTTGAGGTTTGGGAATCTTACACAGCTAATGCATGGCCAACTCTCGTATTAATCGACCCGAAAGGCAAAGTTATAGGTACAACCAGCGGTGAAGGTGTATATGAGCTGTTCGACCCGATTATTTCTGAAATAATTAAAACATATGATAAAGATAACGTTCTCGATAGAACTCCCCTCATCAAATTTACACTTGAAAAAGATAAGGCGCCAAAGAGTATTTTATCATATCCTGGAAAGATAGCTGCGGACCCGGTTACTGGCAGGCTTTTTATTACCGATTCAAACAATAACAGGATACTTGTTTTACTGGTAAATGAATCAGGTGACGGCGTAATAGTTGAAGAGGTGATAGGCACAGGCAAGCAAGGGCTGAAGGATGGAAGCTATAACGAATCGGAATTCTTCAAGCCGCAGGGGATTGCATTCAATAATGGTAAGCTTTATATAGCTGATACTGAAAACCACTTGATAAGGGAAGTAGACCTTATTACAAAACAGGTTAGCACTATAGCAGGGCTTGTCCGAGAGGACTTCTCAGGAGGATATCAGTCAAAAAATTACGGGATTATAAGCGGCAAAGCAAATGAGACTGCCCTGAACTCACCATGGGATATAGTGGTTGTTGGTAATGATTTATTCATTGCCATGGCAGGCGCGCACCAGATTTGGAAGCTTGACCTGAAAACAAATCAAATCGGAACTTATGCAGGCTCAGGCCGCGAAAATATTGTTGACGGCTCATTTGAAACGAGCGCTCTTGCTCAAACAAGCGGAATTACTACGGACGGATTAAAACTATACTTTGCCGATAGCGAAGTTAGTGCAGTGCGCTTGGCCGACCTTAATCCTAATGGCAGGGTTAAAACTATAGTTGGAATGGGATTGTTTGATTTTGGCGATATTGATGGTGTTGGAGATAAGGTACGCCTTCAGCATCCGCTTGGTATTGTTTACAATCCGGCTGATAATTTGTTATATGTTGCCGATACTTATAACAATAAGATAAAAACAGTAAATACCGGCACAAGGGAAGCAAAAACATACAGCGGAACAGGCTTTGCCGGTAACCGTGATGGCGGTGAAGAGGCACAGTTTAATGAACCATCGGGACTGACAATACTAAACGGCAAGATTTATGTGACAGACACTAACAATCATTTGCTTAGAGTTATAGATATGGCAACAAAGCAGGTTAAGACTTTAAGAATAACCAATCCCGATAAGCTTTCGGCCAGTATGAGGTCAAGCGGCAAGAATAAAAAAGCTGAAATGATCAGGCTGGAGGAGGTAAGCTTAAGTAATGGTGAGACAAAAATAAAATTTAACTTCACCCTCCCTGAAGGTTATCACATAAACCCCGAAGCCCTGCCCCAGGTTGCTGTTACGTCGCCTGACGGGGCTGTTGAAAATACCGAGCGCGAAATTAATACGGAAACGGGTACATTTGAGGTCCCCTTAAAGATAACCGGGGCGGGCGGAACAGTTAATATTGAAGTATTGATATATTACTGCGAAACAGAAAAAGAAGGTGTTTGCAAGTTTAAAGATTTGAATTTTGAAGTTCCCATAAGTATTTCACCTGAAGGGAAAAACCGGATTGAAATAGTTTACAGCCTGATGTAATTTTCGAGGTGACAGTAAAACTGCTTTATATTTCATTTATAGTTTTTTAATTTAAAAAGAAAAAGTGTGTGTAATTGAATTGGTTAACGATTTCTTTGGTTACTTTATTATAGTTTGCTGGGAAAACAAAGAGATTCAAAAATTTATTGAAGCAGAAAAAAGCAGAGATCAGAAATATGGTTATTCTAATTTTGAATTTGTTTATAACGAGTGCAAGAAACATACACATTAGGAATTATAAAGGTAACAGGTCTTTTCGCCGTGCTGGGAGCGCGGTTACTAAAAACGTTAGCCACCCCTGCCTGCCGCTACATCAGCGACTACGGCAGGCAGGCTTACCTAGCTAACTCCTGTTACCATATGTAATCAGGTTACAAATATAATATGGAAAACGCGGAATTGTTATAACCGCCGTGGTTGTTTTATGTAGAGTTTTCAAGTAACGTTAAAGGTGAGGGGTTAATTAGGCTACAATAATATTAATTAGCTTTTAATGAAATACCCTCTTTTGAAGCTTTAGCGTAAATTGAATCCTTACTCCTTTGTAAAACAATTTCCATAACAACGGTTGGGGCATTTTTCTTTGCTAACTTTTTTAATTCTTTTACTTCTTCCGTGGTCCAGCTTTTACCTTTGTTTGCATTACTTAATTTTCCCCTAACCCTACTTTTACCGCTGAAGTGACCTTTTATTCTTCTAATTTTCCCCATATTATTTATAATATTTTGATGGTGAATTATCTAATGCATCAATTACATTTGGAATATCGTTAGCTTTCTTAGAACATCTGATTATTTTATCATCCCCAGAAATTATCTTAATAGAGTCTTTATCAATTTTATAAAAATCCATTAAATATTTAGCACTAGACAATATTACTAAATCTATAACACTAATTCTATGTAAATTGTTTTTATGTGCGATTTCAAGAAATCTACTAGCCCCAACAATTAAATCTCTATCTACTTGCAAATTATGATATTTTATTTTTCTTTTTGCAGAAATTAGAGTTTTAACATCTATTTGCAAATCTTCCGTAATTTTATTTCGAATCCTTTGATATCTGCCAGCGCTAAATTTACGTCCTTGATAATATTTTTTTGCAATTACTTTAAAAGTTTCTGAAATGCACATATCATTTATATATACCGTTGCATACCCACTATTCAGTTGGAAATCTATTACTTGCCACCATGCTCTACAAT
>DASXTZ010000280.1:0-4618 GCA_036505135.1 Ignavibacteria bacterium | reverse complement strand
GGATGTGACAGCGCTTTGAATTTAGGATATACTTACAACAGTTCGAATTTTGATTGGATATATGGAACAGCCCCTCCGGCGGTTGCTTTTCAGGTTTTAAGAGGCGCATTAAAATTTACAGGCAATAATAATGACACCGTTTACATTTGCAGAAATAAAACTCGTGTTCCTCTTGTAGGATACAAAGATTTAAGGATGAGTGTTTTTAATTGGTATTATAGTACAAATGACCCGTGCTGGGGAAACCCAGCTAATTTCAGAGAATCTTATAGATTCATGGCTGGTCTTAGCCGGTGCGGCACGCCGAGAATTCATCCATCAGGCTATATAACCAATTATATTTTTTCCGGTGACCCTGTTACAAACCAAGGCTGGATACAGCCAGGGTCTGATGATCAGAGATTTTTGATGTCTACAGGTCCAGTAAATGTAGCACCAAATGATACCCAGGTTGTTGTAGTTGCGCAGTTGATAGCACGCGGGACAAGCAATCTAAACAGCATTACTAAATTAAGGGAGCTGAGCGCAGTTGTCAAAAATTATTACAATACTTGCTATACTACTCCTGCTATAGGAATAGAGCCAATTTCTAATGAAGTACCACGTGATTTTAAGCTTTATCAAAATTATCCAAACCCCTTCAATCCCACAACTACAATACGCTTTGAAATTCCCTCTTTGAAGGGGGCTAGAGGGATGAATGCTTCACTAATTATTTATGATGCACTCGGCAAAGAAGTTGCAACATTAGTCAATGAAAAGCTCACTTCGGGTGCTTATGAAGTGGATTGGAATGCATCAAATTTTGCAAGCGGGGTTTATTTTTACAAATTAACATCAGACATTTATTCAGAAACAAAAAAAATGGTTTTAACAAAATGAGAAAAAAATTTACAATAACATTATAGATGATTTATCGATAAAAATTAATAATTAATGAAATGAAAAACATAATTTTATCCATCATTATTTTTTTTGTGTTAAATTTATTAGGAATTAAAATTTCTTATGCACAGTGGGAGCCTGATGTTCGGTTAACTATGGATACTAATTCTTCGGAGACACCATTCAATAATTCGAGTAGTATTGCCGCAAGCAATAACGTTGTGCATATTGTTTGGTTTGATAACCGCAGCGGGAATTATGAAATATATTATAAACGATCAGTTAATGCTGGAATTAGCTGGGGCCCCGATGTCAGATTAACAAATGACGGTGCTGAATCAAGATATCCGTATATTGCACTTTCTGGACAATTAGTACATGTTGTATGGAGAGATAAACGAAATGCTCCTTTAGATAGTAACTATGAAATTTATTACAAAAAATCAACTGATGGGGGTACAAGCTGGGGACCGGATATCCGGCTTACCAATGATCCTGCCGGTTGCTTACCTCCTTCAATAGCAGTTCTGGGTTCGACTTTACATGTTGTATGGACGGATGAGCGAAATCGCAATTTTGATATATATTATAAACGGTCAACAGATGACGGTACAAACTGGGGACCGGATGTGCGGCTTACAAATAATCCTTCTTTTTCCATGCTTCCTTCAGTGACAGTTTCCACCTCAGCATTGCATATTGTCTGGCATGATAACCGCGACGGAAATAATGAGATATACTATTTACGTTCAACTGATGGAGGATCAAGCTGGGATACTGCAAGCAGGCTAACCAATAGCCCCTGGGAATCAAGGTATGCTTCTATATCATCATCGGGGCAGGATTGTCATCTTGTATGGAATGACTTGCGTACCGGCTCATGGGAGGTATTCTATAAATGCTCAACTGATGATGGCATAAGCTGGAGTGCAGATACACTGCTAAGCGGCGGACCGCAATTTTCAGAATTCCCAACTATATTGTCATCCGATCAAATACTGCACGTCGTATGGTTCGATATCCGTGATAACAACTGGGAAATATACTATAAACCATCATACTACGGTGGCACATTCTGGGAAGAGGATACCCGCCTAACCTATGGAGCGGGTA
The DNA here is from genome assembly GCA_036505135.1 of Ignavibacteria bacterium. Lineage (GTDB taxonomy): Bacteria > Bacteroidota > Ignavibacteria > Tepidaquicellales > OLB5 > DASXTZ01. The sequence goes on along the minus strand of DASXTZ010000280.1, from coordinate 2,620 downwards.
TTTCATGGTTCCCCTCGGTTGCTGTTTCAGGACCCATATTGCATGTTGTTTGGAGTGACGAGCGAAGTGGAAATTATGAGATATATTATAAACGGGATTCAACAGGTAACCTGGTAGGAAAAAACAATGCTAATACAGTATTGCCTAAAGAGTTCAAACTTGGCCAAAACTATCCAAATCCGTTTAATCCTGTTACTCATTTTGAATTTCAGATTTCGAAATCAGGATTTGTTAGTATAATTATTTACGACGAACTCGGCAGGGAGGTTACTGTTCTTTTGAACCGTGAGGTTTCCCCAGGTACCTATGAAACTGAATGGGATGCATCGAATTATTCAAGCGGAGTATATTATTATAAGTTAATTGCTAAAGACTTTTCAGAAACTAAAAAAATGGTTTTGATAAAGTAAATTGAAAGTTTTTAATAAATTTTTTAATGATACAAAATATAGAAAAATAAGACAAACATCTTGTCTCGTGCTTTTTAAAGACTTAACAAACCTGCTAAAAAGTCTTTGACCTTATGCATATTTTGTATTAACTTATAATTAGCTTTAATTATTTAAGGAGAATTATAATGATAAAAAAAGTCCTCACCTTAGCTTTAATAATAATTTCAACATTACAATTATTATCTCAGGGATTAAATGATGTTTTCACTCCGATACCAGCTTTAGTATATGCAGTAGGGTCAAACGGACTAACCCTGAAGTCAAGAAACGCCGGAAGTTCTTATACCAGTACATACGTTGGCAATTCAAATTTAAATTCGGTATTTGGCATCAGCGGCTTTGTGTGGTCGGCAGGTGATAATGGCTCATTTAATAAGAGTATTGATAGCGGTTCCACATGGAACAGTATTAATATAGGAACTAACGCTAATTTAAAATCAATTTTTTTTATCGATTCTTTAACGGGTTTTATTGCAGGTGAAAATGGCCAGATATTTAAGAGCAATGATGGTGGTAATAACTGGATTAATCTTATCTCAGGTACCAGTAATAATTTTAACAAAATAAAATTTATAAATCAAAATACCGGATTTGCCTGCGGTACTAACGGAACGTTCGTAAAAACCATCAATGGCGGCTTAAACTGGAATGTAATGTCTTTGCCAACCGTATCGGATATCAATGCATTCGACGTTTTAGGCAACGTTATTTTCGCCGGAACAAGCGAAGGGAAGCTGCTTAGGTCAGGTGATTTAGGGTCTACATGGTCAATCATAAACCTAAAAATAAGGACAAACCCTGGTATCACATCAGTTAGTATGAGCAGCGAAACATTGTTTTATTTTAGTCTCGAAAGCGGTTCAATTTGGTATAGTAATGATGGAGGAAGCTCATTTCTTTTTTCCAGATCGCCGTTGTTAGATGAAGTATCTTCAATAAGTTTTCTAATTCCAAGAGGTTTTGCTGCTGCAAAAAATCACGCAGTTATTCTCAGGTCAATGGATCTGGGCCTAAACTGGAATTTTCCTGCAAACACAACATATTCAATAAATTTTGAAACCGTCCTTGAACCGGGAGGCCTCAGTTTTAATAAAATACTTGATATAAATTATCAAAAGCGCGGCACTTTGTATGCTTGCCAGCAAAATAAATTGTTTAGAAGCATGGATTTTGGCGAAAACTGGTCGCAAATTTCAACACTGCCATTCCGAAATGCTTGCCAGCAGCTTATGGTTTCAATGAAGGATTCTTCTAAAATTCTGGTTGTGATGAATACTTACTCAGGCAGCAGTGGAACTGTTTATAGAACTACTAATTACGGCTCTAATTGGGATTCAGTATATTCAGGAAGTTGTGATGTCATTGGAAATTTAATTACTCAGGATCCAAACCATCCTGATACAGTTTATTTAGGTATAAGAGATTCCGTTATAAAGTCAACTAATTTCGGGGCGACGTGGGCAAAAATTGCAGGTTATTCATTTCTTGATTGGTGCGATATAGCAGTTCATCCGTCGAATTCTAATATTTTGTATGGTTCAACTAATCATTATCCGGCAAAATTAAGTAAGTCATCTGATGGCGGTCTAACCTGGTTTACCGCTGATATTGTATTTGACACGACTTATTCAGAAATGCCAGCTATAGCGACAACCAATTTAAACCCAAACATTATTTTTCATGCACAGCTTGCCGGTTATTCAACCCAGACAGGCCTGAAGCGGTCATACTCTCAGGGTAATACGTGGCTGTTTGATGTTATTCCGGGAACCAGCTGGGCAATAGACATAGCAAAAGATGATCCAAATGTATTTGCTTATGGTAATGTAAGCACCTCAACACCAGTGTACTTATCAATCAATGGCGGAATAAATTATATTACTTCGTCCCAAAATGAATATGCTGAGCAGATATTGTTTTATGATAAATCAAATCTATTTACCACTGAGGGAAGTGAAATATATAAGATGAGGGTTACTTACAGCATGCCAATAGGCATTCGTCCGATTTCAACGGAGGTACCTAAAGATTTCAAGCTTTATCAAAATTATCCGAATCCTTTTAATCCTTCAACAAAGATTAAATTTGAAATATCAAAACAAGCACAAGCAAAGTTAATTACATATGATATTCTTGGAAGGGAAGTAGAACTACTGATTAATGAGACT
>DASXTZ010000279.1:0-2956 GCA_036505135.1 Ignavibacteria bacterium | reverse complement strand
AATGCATTAATGAGGTCCTTTGGAATTACATCAAGTGAAACAATTGTTCTGTTCTGTATAAATAACTGGTCTATCAGCTCGCCGTCTTCGCTGTATATTCTTGTTGCAATATCGGTCTTGGGATTTTCAAGGCTGGCAAGTGAAGGCAACCCCTGGAATAAATATGCACCATAAGCAATAAAGCCTATCACAAGTATAATTACAATAAGACCTGCAAAGCTTAATTTGCGTGTAGAAGATTTTTGTTTCTTCTTCATCATTTGCCGCCGGTATTCACGATTATTAAAATATTCCCGGCGCTCGATTAAGTTATTATCTTTTTCTCTATTTTTTTTGGTACCTATCATCTTTTTAAAGCAGTCAATTATTTAATCAGTTAACTAGGTGACTCCATTAGGAGTCAAATGTTTATAGCTGAAATTTATCGGCGTTGGGCTGGCTCAAAAGGCGTCAGCTTGCCTGACGCAATCGAAATTAAGAAAATTTCGATAATCCGCCTTTCGGTCTGCCTGCTGCAGGCAGGCGGATCTTTTGAGCCAGCCTTAGGCATTTTGAGCTATTTCTATAAATATTAGACTCCTAACGGAGTCAAACAAAGAACATGTTACTAAACATTATCAACTGAGTTAAAACTAATTAACTGTATTTTCTCAATTCAAATTTACCATCGGGGCTATAACCCCCATATGTAAAATGCCTCATCCAGTCACCAAGCGTAATGTAATGGCCTGAATAACCCGGGCCTTCTATTAAAATATTCTGCGGTTTATGAAAATGCCCCATTATAACGTAGTCGAACCCTGCTTTTATTTTTTCTTCTGCAAAATTTTTCATCCCTAAACTGCCCCGTCCCGGGAACTCGGGGTTATGATACCTTGACGTTGTAGATGATTTCTGCGCCAGCCATACCCCTAAATCTGGATGAATTAGTGAATATAAAAATTGGTTTATCCTGCTTCTTAATATTTTTTTTATGATTTTATAGCCCAAATCACCCTTTGAAAGACCGTCGCCGTGAATTATATAAAACCTTTTGCCGCCAATTTCAGTTGCAAACTCATTGTAATGCAAAATCATACCAACTTCGTCACGTAAATATGTGTTTAACCAGAAGTCATGATTGCCGGAAAAGAAATGTATCTCTACCCCTTGTTCAGACATTTCGTTCAATTTTGCCAGTGTTCTGAAATACCCCTTTGGAACAACTTTGCGGTATTCAATCCAGCAATCAAACAGGTCACCCACAATATACAGCTTTTCAGCATCACCTCTTATAGCTTCAAGAAAGCCAACAAGTTTCTTTTCTCTTTCTTTTTCTTCAATACTCGGTTTTACACCAAGATGCACATCTGAGAAGAAATAATGCTTTTTAGCCAAAAATCGTCAATAAGTTAATTAAGTTTATCCCGCTAAGCAGTTATTTTTATTGAATAATCAGGCTTTCTAAATACTAATTAACTTATTCAACTAAGGTCAACTGATTAACTGGCACGGAAGTTAACGGTTTTTTAATAGAGTAAAAATGATATAAGCCCAGCCACTTTCAGCGAAGCGCGCCGTGCCAAGCCAAAAGGCATGGGAGCCATTACACTAATTCTACCGAATTTATTTAATAAGAAGACAATTTTTATAATCCTATTTTAAAATCTGGTTTTTTTTATCCCTTTCGGGGAACTGAAGGTAAATGAGTCAACGAGCGGCGTTAAAAAAGAACTCAAAATATGTGCAAAAAAGCTTTTGTTTTCGCTTTTAATTCATAATTCACAATTCAAATTTCACAATTGCTTTCGTTGGCTGTTGACTTTTAGCAAAACCTGTATTAGTATTATATAGAATGGCCCCCTTAGGCCGAATAAACCCTGTGAAATACACTCTTAATAAATCAAATTTAAACACGTCAGATGAGGCACTCCTACGTGATTTGCGAAAGACCGCAAAGAAGCTGGGGAAACAAAGCGTTACCTTTGCTGAGTATGACTGCCAGGGAAAATTCACAGCTTCAAGATTATATCACAGGTTTGGCGGGTGGAACAGAGCGCTGGTTAAAGCCGGACTTAAAGTAACAAAAATGAGCTTTATTCCTCCCGAAGAGCTGATGAAAAACCTGAAAATAATCTGGGATAAGCTCGGCAGGCAGCCCAGATACAGTGACATGTTTAATCCCCTTTCACTGTATGCCCCGAATGTTTACTCGGGCCGGTTCGGCAAATGGATAAGTGTGCTTGAAAACTTTATTGAATTTCAAAAAACAGGCAAATGTCCGGCTGAAAAAACCTGGAAAAAACAAAATAGTTATAAACGTAAAGCTATCAGTAAATCGATGCGGTATGATATTTTTATGCGTGACAGGTTTACATGCCAGGGATGCGGACGTTCACCTGCAACGCATCCCGGGCTGACGCTCCATGTTGACCATATAACACCCTTGTCAAAAGGCGGAAAAACTTTGCCCGATAACCTCCAGGCTCTCTGCAGTGACTGCAACTTAGGAAAAGCAGCGAAGTTGTCATCCTGAGCGAAGCGAAGAACAGCGAAGCGAGGAGCCATCTCATAAACGCAAAAACATAGAACTCAGAGGACACTGAGCAGAGACGGATGCTCGCGGAAATGAATAATGATTTGCTTTTCCCCTCTCTTTAAGGAGAAGGGCTGGGGAGAGAGGGTATGCTTTTTCATATAGACCATATTATACCAATTGTCAAAAGGCGGCAAAACAACAATAAAAAATCTGCAAACCCTGTGCTGTAACTGTAATTACGGCAAAGGAGCGAAAGTCAATTAAGAATTAGCATCACTTTTTATGACCACTTTTAAACGTTATACTAAACCACACTTTTAATGATTAATTTACAAATGCAATTAATTAATAATTATTAGTTTAGGGAAAATACTTGAAATTGGAATTCTTTAAGCTTAATATTGTACTAGTTATTCATCCTTTGAAACTTATGTGCAT
>DASXTZ010000278.1:0-4346 GCA_036505135.1 Ignavibacteria bacterium | reverse complement strand
ATTACAGATTAAATGAGCATCATAAGATTCGAGCGTGTATCCCATAACTACAACAGCCACAAAGCCCTGTCAGATATTTCATTTGATATTAATGAAAATAAAATAACGGCAATCATTGGCAGAAGCGGGGGAGGGAAATCTACCGTTTTGCAGATTATTAACGGATTGATTAAGCCAACCGGCGGCAAAGTTGTTATTTACGGCAAAGAGCTGGATTACAGCAGAATAAATGAAGTGCGGCTTAAGATCGGGTATTCTGTTCAGGGCACGGGGCTGTTTCCGCATATGAGCGTGTATGAAAATATTTCTCTTTTGGGACATATTACCGAAATGTCAAGACACGATATTGAACGGCGGGTAGATACGTTAATGAGCCTTGTCGATTTGCCGCCAAGCTATAAGACTAAATTTCCGCATGAGCTTTCCGGCGGTGAACAGCAGAGGGTTGGATTGTGCCGTTCAATGCTCCTTAATCCGCCGGTATTTTTGCTCGATGAAGCTTTTGCTGCACTTGACCCTACGACTAAAAATGAGCTTCATAACGAATTTTTAAAGCTGCAGGAATTTGAACCACGGACCATTGTGATGGTTTCTCATGATATTGGTGAAGCATTAAAATTAGGCGATGATATCATGATAATTGAAAAAGGCGAAATGCAGCAGTTCGGAACCAAAGAAGAAGTTTTAAAAAATCCTGCAAATGAATTTGTAAGGAAATATCTTTCGTCAAATAACAAATAGTAAATATCAAAAATCAAATACATAATAATAAACATTCATCTTTGATAGTAAAACTTTTCTACGCCATCTGTGTGCTTGTTTTTACACAGGGCATAATGCATTCCCAAACCATTCGTGTCGGGTCTAAACATTTTAATGAATCGTATATTCTGGGTGAGATGATGTCACAGCTTTTGGAATCCGAAGGGTATACTGTTGAACGTAAATTTAATCTTGGCGGAACGCTTGTCTGTTATGAATCATTAATCAACAAGCAGATTGATGTTTATCCTGAATATACGGGAACAATTTCAGAGGCTATCTTAAAGCTTTCTGAAAAAGTGGATGATAAAGAACTGAATAAGAGGCTGCAGGAGAAAGAAAATCTTGAAATAGCAGAAACATTTGGATTCAATAACACCTATGCATTTGCAGTTAAGAGAAAAACAGCAGAAAAATCCGGGCTGAAAAAAATGTCTGATTTAATCGGGAAGAACGAACTGAAGCTGGCATTGAGCTATGAATTTTTAAAACGTAAAGATGGCTGGGAAAGTGTGGCCTCTGTTTATCGGTTGACACAAAAACCGGTTGGAATCGAACACGGGCTGGCATATCAAGCCCTTGATGAGGGCAAAATTGATGTAACCGATGTTTACTCCACTGATGGCGAAATCCCGCGGTATGACCTTGTCATTCTTGAAGATGATAAAAATTTCTTTCCTAAATATTACGGCGTCCCTTTTTTCAGAAAGGAACTGGACCCGAAAGTTAAATTAATTATCGGGAGGCTTTCCAATACATTGGACGACAGCCTGATGCAATCACTTAATGCACAGGTTATTTATGAGAAGAAATCATTTTATGAAGTTGCACATTTTTTTCTGAAAAGCAAGAACTTGATAAAGGAAGAAATAAAGTTAGAACAAACTAGCGCAGCAGATGAAATTACAGCAAAAACTTTAACTCATTTAAAGATAACATTTATTGCGCTGCTGATTGCAATGCTGATAGCCATTCCGGCTGGCATTTTGCTTTATGTATTTTCCACAGTTTCAAGACCTGCTCTTTATTTAGCGGGTTTACTGCAAACTATCCCCTCAATAGCACTGCTTGCCATTATGATTCCGCTTTTTGGAATAGGAATAGTCCCTGCAATTGTTGCACTTGTGCTTTATGCTTTGCTGCCGATTTTACGCAATACTGCAATCGGCTTATTTTCAGTTGACCCTCTGCTAAAAAAGGTAGCCAAAGGGATGGGTTTAAATACGTGGCAAAGATTAAAATATGTTGAGCTTCCGCTTGCAGTTCCAACCATAATAGCGGGAATAAAAACTGCTGCCGTTATAAATATAGGCACCGCAACCCTTGCTGCTTTCATAGGTGCAGGGGGATTAGGGGAGTTTATCGTTACGGGGCTCGCACTCAACGACACGGGCTTGATATTAAAGGGCGCTATACCGGCAGCGTTGCTTGCAATATTAGTTGAGTTTATGTTTGAGGTGATTGAAAAAATAATCGTCCCAAAACATTTGAGCCAGAAAACCGGAGAATAGACAAGAAGGCTTTCTGTAGGGAATGCAACTCCGCATTAATTGAGAACTGAAATGGTATATCTTGGGTGAAAGTTAAATTAATGCTTTGCCAATAACAGTTCAGTTGCATTCCCTACCTGGGATTCACCATTTGATAAATCCATAAGAAAAATTTTTTTTTCATGGAGAGATATATTTTATTTATTTCAATCTGGTTTGTTATATCTGTTATCGCTCTTCTTCTGTTTAGATTCATTCCTAAAAAGATGAAAGAAGTTACCGACCCTCAAACTAAAAATTCACTTTATACAATTTTGATTTTTCTGGGAATCCCGATGCTGCTGGTTTCAATACTTGCACCGCCGGTCTTTTTGATAGGTGATAAAAATATGGATTTGATTTACAAGCTCATATGGGGTGCGTTGTGCCTGGTGTTTATTGTATATTTTTTGATTAAGCAAAAAAACAAGTAATAATATTTATTTAAAATGTTAAAGGTAAGAAGTTCAAATAAAGCAGTGATTATAAAAGATAACCATATCTTAGCGGTTAAGAAAAAAGATGCTAACGGATTTTTTTATATTCTGCCTGGGGGCGGGCAGGAACACGGCGAAACTGTAATTGAATCACTTAAACGTGAATGCCTTGAAGAGACAGGTTATAATATTAAAATAGGTGATTTACTTTATGTTCGCGATTACATTGCGGTAAATCATGGGGTCAATAAAGCCGATATGGAAATTAATCTTCACCAGGTTGAATTAATGTTCCTGTGTGAAATAGATGGTGATAAACAGGAACCGATCTCAGGACCGGATGCCGGCCAGATAGGCATTGAATGGCTTGATTTGAATAATATTAAAAATATTAGGCTTTATCCGCTTGCAATGAGAGAATATCTTAATGCTGCATTGACCCAAACAAGGACTATTTATCTTGGCGATGCTAATTAAGTTCATCGAGTTTATTGAGTTCATTGAGTTCATTGAGTGCATTGAGTTCTAATTGCATTAGCATCCAGTATAACTAATTCCCTCCGGCGGATTTTGAAGATGGGATTTTTTTTTGGAAATAAAAAATAATATTTTATTTATCCGTCTGTCCGCTTTAAGCGGACTGAAGGGTGGGAGTTTTTTAGCAATAAAAAAGCCGTCTGGTATTTAGACGGCTCTTTATCCGAAAAAAAACTTAATCAATTAGTAGTTAATATCCCTTTTTTTTCAAACAACTTCGATTTTTCCTTTGCTACTTTTTCCTGGATTTGAATCAATCCCTGGAGCAAAGCATCGGGACGAGGGGGACACCCTGCAACGTAAACATCAACAGGAATAAACTGGTCTATACCCTGCACGACGGGGTAGCTTCTGTACATACCGCCTGAGCATGTGCAGGCACCCATTGCAATACACCATTTCGGGTCAGGCATCTGGTCCCATATTTTTCTTACAACCCAAGCCATTTTATAAGTAGTTGTTCCTGCAACAATCATAAGGTCAGATTGCCTTGGCGAGAACCGGAAGACTTCCGAACCAAATCTGGCAGAATCAAAACGGGCGGCAGCAAATGCCATCATCTCAATAGCGCAGCATGATATACCCATTGGCATCGGCCATAGAGCGTTTTTCCTCGACCAGTTAATGACCTCGGAAATTTTGGTAGTTATAAAACCTTCACTTTGCAGTGTATTATTTAAATCTGACATAATAAATTATCATTCTAAAATTTATAACCCCTTTAAAAACAGCAAAGTTCCGTTTGGTATCCTAATGAGACCCTTCGCTTTCGCTAAGGGGATTAGTTCCACTTAAGCGAACCCTTGCGGTATATATAAATAAGGCCGATAAACAAAAGCAGTATAAAAACTATCATTTCATACAGGGCATATTGTAACATGCCGCCTTCAAATCCCTTAAATGTAACAGCCCAGGGATACATAAATACAATTTCAATATCGAACACAATAAAAAGCATCGCCACAAGATAGTATTTAACCGAATACCTTGAATGGGCTGTGCCAATGGGTTCAACGCCGCTTTCATATGTGGAGAGCTTCTCAGTTGTTGGCTTTCTTGGCCCTATAATCGTTGAAACTAT
>DASXTZ010000277.1:0-2962 GCA_036505135.1 Ignavibacteria bacterium | reverse complement strand
TCATTAGGCTTTTGGGCAAAGCCAAACGCTCCTACATTCGGTTTAAACTATGAATACCAAATCAGCCAGCTTGGCGAAGCAGGTACGATAAGCATAGGCGGGGTATTCAGATATACAACATATAAAGATACTTATCCTTTTGATGACTATTATGATTATAACTATACAACCTTTGGGGTCCAGTCTAATTTAAATTTCAACAAGATAGGTGATGGGAAGTTTGTCCCTTTTGTAGGGTTAGTTTTAGGTTACAACAACATTAATGCTACTTTTGTAAGAAAGGGTGGCACAGTTATTTACGTAGCATCTTATACCAGTGGCGCATGGCTTTGGGGACAGGCAGGATTAAGATACTTTTTCAGCCCTAAAGTTGCGGGGTCCTTAAGGATTGGCGCCGGTAATTTTAACTTTAATGTAATTGAAATCGGGGTAGATTTTAAGCTTTAAGCATCTGATTTCAAGCTTTTCAGATTTTGTAAGGCTTTATCGATTGCCTTGAGTGTTTTATCGAGGTCAGGTTTCTTATGAGCCGCCGAAACGAAGCATGCTTCGAATTGAGACGGCGGAAGATAAATGCCGCTGTTCAACATGGAATTAAAATATGCGGAAAACTTGCTAATATCAGATTTTTTTGCAGATGAGTAATCATAAACAGGCTCAGTAGTAAAAAATAAGGTGAACATAGAGCCCACTTGGTTTAAAGTGTAATTTAATTTCAGTTTTGCCAGAACATTTTTAATGCCATTATATAAATATTCAGAGTTTTTATTCAGTTTTTTGTAAAAATTTTTATCGCTATCGATAATTTTTAAAGTTTCATAACCGGCAGTCATAGCAAGTGGGTTTCCTGATAATGTCCCAGCCTGATAAACAGGCCCGGCAGGTGCAACTAGTTCCATAATTTCTTTCTTTCCGCCATATGCTCCGACGGGCAAGCCGCCTCCAATAATCTTCCCAAGTGTAGTTAGGTCGGGCATTATTTCGTAGAGCTCCTGCGCTCCACCTTTAGACACACGAAAACCCGTCATAACCTCATCGAATATTAAAACTATTTTTTGAGAGCTGCATAATTCTCTCAATGCAAGTAGAAATTCTTTTTTTGCGGGGATGCAGCCCATATTCCCCGCAATCGGTTCAATTAATATTGCTGCAATATTGTCTTTGTTCTGTTCCGTTAGTTTATAAACTGAACCAATATCATTGTAAACCGCAGTAAGAGTATCCTGTGCTGTAGAGGCAGTGACACCCGGACTATCAGGCAAACCTAATGTTGCAACGCCGGAGCCTGCTTTAATCAGAAATGAGTCACCATGTCCATGGTAGCATCCTTCGAACTTTATTATTTTATTCCGGCCGGTGTGCGCTCTTGCCAGACGAACGGCGCTCATAGTGGCTTCAGTTCCAGAATTAACCATCCTTACTATTTCTATAGAAGGAAAGAATTTCCTGATTAATTTTGCAAGCAGAATTTCCTGTTCACAGCATGCCCCAAAGCTTGTTCCGTTCTTTGAAGCTTCTGTTAATCTTTTTATCACTCTATTGTGTGCATGGCCAAGAATCATCGGCCCCCACGAACCAACATAATCTATAAATTTATTTCCGTCCTGATCGTAAATGTAAGGGCCTTTGGCTTTCTTTATGTAAACAGGGCTTCTATTTACCGAACGAAATGCTCTAACGGGGGAGTTAACTCCGCCCGGCATTAAGCTTAACGCTTCTTTAAATAATTTCTCGCTTTTCCTGAATTTCACACTTATTAAGCCTTTAATATTTTTGCAGCTTGCTTTGCAAAATATGTAATGATTAAATCAGCGCCTGCTCGTTTAATAGAATAAAGAATTTCCAACATAGCTTTTTCACCGTCAATCCAGCCGTTTACAGCGGCAGCTTTGATTATGCTGTATTCGCCGCTTACGTTATATGCAGCGATTGGAATATTAAAGTTATCTTTGGCCGCTCTTATAATATCAAGATATGAGAGGGCAGGTTTAACCATTATAATATCGGCTCCCTCTTGTATATCAAGATAGATTTCCCGCATAGCCTCTTCACTGTTGCGGTAATCCATTTGGTAGGATTTGCGGTCGCCAAATTGCGGTGCTGACTCTGCAGCTTCACGGAATGGTCCGTAAAAAGCTGATGAATATTTTGCCGAATAAGCAAGGATGGGAATATTTACAAAACCGCCTGAATCCAGAGCTTTTCTAATTGCGCCAACTCTTCCATCCATCATATCGCTTGGAGCAATGATGTCAGCGCCTGCATCAGCATGAGAAAGGGCCTCTTTGACAAGCAGCTCAAGGGTTTTATCATTATTAACCACTCCATTTTCAACTATTCCGCAATGACCGTGAGAAGTGTACTCGCAAAGGCAAACATCAGTTATAATTATAATTTCCGGCAGCTCTTTTTTTATCAATCCGATAGCATTTTGAATTACACCGTGTTTATCATATGCACCCGAACCTTTTTCATCTTTTTTATCAGGAATACCAAACAATATGACAGAAGGGATTCCTAATCTATAAGCTTCTTCACACTCTTTTAGAGCATTTTCACCGGATAACTGGTAAATTCCGGGCATCGAGGTGATTTCCTTCTTTACATTTTTACCGGCAGTAACAAAAACGGGATAAATAAAATTGCTAGCAGACAGGGTAGTTTCGCTTAACATTTCTCTTAGGGCTGAACTTTGTCTTAACCTTCTTAGCCTGGTATTAGGGAAACCAGGCAGGTTAATTTTTTTAGGCATAACTTACTTCCTCAGCAAAGACTTTTGATTTTTTTTTATGATCATGTATTTTATCCACCATTTCAAATGCATTTTTTATACAATCACAAACTGATATGCCTTTATAGTAATTACTGCACACATATAAACCTGGGTTATTATTCTGCAGCGAATCTATTTTTTCGGTCAGCAAAGCATGGTTTTTTGAGTATTGTGGAATCGCACGCGGCC
>DASXTZ010000276.1:0-2410 GCA_036505135.1 Ignavibacteria bacterium | reverse complement strand
ATTAAGTATTAACTATTTGAAATTTTTGTTCATGAATAGAGTTAAAACATCACTGATTTTTATAACCCTGGTTTTAATTTCTGTATGTTTATTTGCGCAAAATATAAAAACAAATGATGAGTTAACTCCTCAGGTAAAGGTTCAAACCATAAACAAGATTTCTAAAATTTTGAAAGAGAACTATGTATTTCCGGAAACTGCAATAAAGATGGAAAATTTTATAAAATTGCAGCTAAACAATAAAGCATATGACAATATTAATGATCCTATGCAGTTTGCTGAAATACTCACTGCAGATTTGCAATCTATTAGCAAAGATAAACATTTGAGAGTAAGATTTAGTCCTCAGGATGCTGAAAATCTTCTTAATCAAAGAAAGGATGGCCCGGATCCGGAGGCAGAAAAGAAATTTATTGAGTCTATGAAAAAGGAAAATTTCGGCTTTAAAAAGGTAGAACGCTTAGGCGGAAATATAGGGTATGTTGATTTCAGAGGTTTTGCTCCCGAGAAATATGCAAAAGAGACCGTTGCCTCAGTGATGGCTTTTCTTGCAAATACAGATGCAATAATATTTGATATAAGAAATAATGGCGGTGGCTCACCTGAAGGAGTCAGGCTTATATGCAGCTATTTGTTTGGTGATAAGCCAGTCCACTTGAATGATTTGTATTTCAGGCCTACCGATAAAACGGAAGAATTCTGGACATTGCGAAATGTTGATGGTAAAAAGATGCCGGATATTCCGGTTTATGTTTTAACAAGCAGCTTTACATTTTCGGGAGCAGAGGAGTTTGCATACAACTTAAAAAATCTTAAAAGAGCGGTTATTGTAGGCGAGACTACAGGCGGGGGTGCACACCCGGGAGGAATGATGCCGATTAATAAAAGCTTCATTATGTTTGTTCCCGAAGGAAGAGCAATTAATCCCATAACAAAAACAAATTGGGAAGGAACTGGAGTCACTCCTGATGTAATGATATCTTCATTGAAGTCTCTTGAGAAGGCACAAATACTTGCACTTCAGAATCTGGCCGGAAAAACCAAAGATGATTCCCGGAAAAGATCATTAGATTGGATGATAGAATCTCTGCAGGCTGTGATTGATGCTCCGGGTATTGATGAAAATATAATGAAAAGTTATGCCGGAATTTACAACGATAGAACTATATTTTATGAAAATGGAAAGCTGTATTATCAACGAAAGGGCCGGCAAAAATTGCAAATGACACCCATGTCAGAAAATACTTTTATGTTTAAAGATATAGATTACTTCAGGATAAAATTTATAAAAGATTCCGGTGGTAATGTTACGGAGCTTAATGGTCTGTATGATGATGGGACAACAGACAAGTCTTTAAGGACAAACTAACTGTAAAACAATAACATAAAATGTTAAATATCACATTAATAATTTCAAATGTTCTAAAATATAATTAAAGTTAAATTAAACCTTGTTTTCTAATGAGGCATCTTAATTGTAAATTACCCTAAGTTTGGAATGAGCCTGCCTGTCTACGACTCAAAATGTCGGGGACTTATAGGGCGGCAAGGGCAGGCTTAAAAAGTTTAAAAGAGCTATGCGATTGGGCGACGCTTGTTTTTGAGGGCTCAAGCGTGGTATGCAGTCTAGATAAAAGTAGATTGCAGCTTATCATCTAAATCTGCCGCTGCAGAGTATTGATTTGATAAGCATCGCATATGCTCTTTTTTAATTAACCGAAAGTTTATAAAAGGATATTACTAATTTAATATTAATTTATTTAGATGAGTGTAAAGATTACTTTTTTAATTTTGGTTTTTGTCTTAACAAAGCTATTTGCGCAAGCAAGCTATGAGGGCAGCTCAGCGCCTAAAATTGATGGCAAGGTTGAGTCAAATGAGTGGAAAGATGCAAAAGTTTTTACAGATTTTTATATAACCATACCAAAAACCGACGAGAAATATTACGACAGCACTATAGTATATCTCAAACAAACAAAAGATGCCTTATATCTCGCTTTTAAATACTGGCCAAAGGGTAAAATCATATGCCAGTCTCTTAACAGGGATAGGAGTACGGAAGAAGAGAATGAATTTTTTATAATTTTAGATACTGAGAATAAGAATCAGAACGGCTATTTCTTTTCATTCAGCTTTATGAATAACCAGAGAGACGCTCTTATTTATAACCAGCGGAACCAGTCTTCTGAATGGGACTGGATATGGGAGAATAAAGCCACAATAATAAAAGAGGCTAAAAATGGAAAGCCTGGATATATAGAGGTTGAAGTAAAGATTCCACTTGATAAGATGCAAAATAAAAATAAGAAACAAATAGGAATTGATATCCAGATGTTTGCATATAAACCGGATGGAACTTTTTATTATTATTCAATAATTCCCGATAGCGAGCTTTTAACTGTTAAACATA
>DASXTZ010000275.1:0-2567 GCA_036505135.1 Ignavibacteria bacterium | reverse complement strand
AATGTTTACATTAGAAAATTGTTCATTTCTAAAATTAATTTTAAGTTTAAAATTAATGCATTAGCAATATTATTAAATATTTACGATATTTAACAAACAAAGAAGCAATGGCCGAAAGAATAGTTAAATGTATAAAGCTGGGGGCTGAATTGCCAGGACTTGACGCTCCTCCTACTCCAACAGAACTTGGAAAACGTGTTTATGAAAATGTCTCTAAACAAGCATGGCAGGAGTTTCTGGAATATTTTAAAATGGTAGTAAATGAATACCGCCTGGATTTAACGTCTCCTATGGCAGACCAGATATTTGAGCAAAAAATGCAGGAATATTTTTTCTCCGATGATTTAAACATGCCTGAAGGCTATATACCAGTTAGCAAAAAAAACTAACTTATTTACGGGATGGAAATATTCATTGAGGTGGTTGATTTCACAAGATTATTATTTATATTAATACAAGTTAACCTAAAACTTAAGGGGGATTATGAAAAAAAGAATACTGCTTTTACTATCGCTTCTTTTTAGCATTTCAGATCTCTATTCACAGTTGCCGGAGTCGCCAATTCTTGTAGAACCGCCTCCGAAAACCAGTGTTGTTTCTCTAACACCAACGCTTAAATGGAATGCGGTACCTGGCGCTGACTGTTATTTTGTATTCATTACCACGGATTCTACATCTCCCCAAACTCCTGTTTGTATGACTGGCTTAACGACTTATGAAGTTCCGGCAAATCAGTTGGTTCCTGACCAGGTTTATTACTGGTCTGTTACGGCACACAACCTTGTAGGCTGGGGTGCTCCATCTTCATTTTATTCATTCCAAACTGTAAATACTACAATTGAAGGAACTATACAAAATCTTGAAAATCAAGTTAACTCAATTTCAGTTAGCGGCGGATTAAGCTCTGAGCAGGCAAACATATTAATCAATAGGTTAGAGCAGGCAGCACACCAGCTTGAACTTGAAAATGGGTTCGTTTCAATTGTTCAAATTGAGATATTTAAGTTCAGATTGATTATTCTCAGGGCTTCTGAAATGTTATCACAAGATAATACATTGTCTCTTAACTACAGCGCCGATGGAGTTATTGACCTGATTCAGGATTTATCGCCGCAGGGTATAAATCCAAAAGAACTTAAACCCGCAGAAGAATTTGCTTTGTATCAAAATTACCCTAATCCATTTAACCCTTCAACAAGCATTGAGTACTCTATCCCAAACAATTCAGTGGTTAGCATAAAGATTTACGATCTGCTGGGAAAGGAAGTTATCACGCTTGTAAATAAATATCAGCAGGAAGGAAGATATATTGTTACATGGAATGCCTCAAATTTCTCGAGCGGTATTTATATATATAAACTAAGCGCAGGTGGTTATTCTGAGACAAGAAAGATGATTTTAAATAAATAATTTACCTTGTAAAGTTTAATGAAAAAGAAGAGTTTTTACGCACTCTTCTTTTTTTATAACTTATGGATTATACAGACGCTTTAGACAGCCAAAATATACCGGATAAAAGCAAAGCTTTTGAAGACCTCCAGGAAAGCCAGAGATTTTTAACAACGCTTATCAGTAATCTCCCGGGATATGTGTACAGGGTAAGAAAAGAAGACAATCATTGGACGATTCAATATCTAAGCGATGGAATCTATGAATTAACCGGCCACAAAGCATCCGAGCTGATTGAAAGCGATAACCTATATTATGGTTTGATGGTTGATGAAAAGGACAAAAATAACGCTAAGATTGCCGTAAATGAAGCACTCACAAATAAAAGATCTTACCAGATAACATACCGGATAAAAGCTGCAGATAGTAGTGTGAAATGGGTTTGGGAGCGGGGCAGAGGGGTCTATAATGAAAAAAATGACCTTATCGCCACTGAGGGTTTTATTACTGATATAACAGAACGAAAAATAGCCGAAGAAGAGCTTATAAAAAGAAACAGAGAGCTCGCCGTTATAAACATGATCGGGCATACACTCAGCAAGCTTGCAGAGCGCGACAAGATAATAGCAGATATCTGCTATATGCTTGGTAAGCTATTCAACATTGAAAATTTATACATAGCTCTTTACGATGAAGATAAAAACATTGTTGCTTTCCCATTTTACTCAATTGAAGGTAAAGTTGTAATTGCGCCATCACGCGAATTTAGCAATGGGTTGACAGAATTTGTTATAAAAACTAAAAAAGCACTTTTAATTAATTCAGCAAACCATAAAATTCTAACATCACTCGGAATAATTCCTTACGGAAAGGATGCATTTGCGGTACTTTCTGCACCAATGATGCTGGGCGAAAAAGCAGTTGGAGTCATTACATTGCAGGACTATAGAAATGAAAATGTTTTTTCGCATTCTCAAGTAGAAACCTTGACAACAATTGCATCTCAGGCAGCCATTGCCTTAGAAAACGCTGAGCTATACAGCTCTTTAAAAAAATCTTTGCTTGAAAAAGAAATTTTACTGCAGGAAGTTCATCACCGGGTTAAGAATAATATGCAAATAATGTCAAGCCTTATTAAACTGCAATCTCATTACGTTTTCGATTCTCAAATGCTTCAA
>DASXTZ010000274.1:0-9321 GCA_036505135.1 Ignavibacteria bacterium | reverse complement strand
GGCGGCGAATTAAATTGTGCCGTTGTTATATTCCATGTTCCGTCTGTATTCCAGTTCGAAAAATTATTTCCCTGGTCATTAAATACTGTTGTCCCTGAGGGTGTACCTACCGGGACATAAATATTCTGAGTGTAAACTGTAACGGTATCCGTTTTAATTGTTAAAGTTGTTGGTATATAACAATTATTAGGTGCACCAGCTGAGATAGTAAAATTAAAGTTCGCACTATCGCTCGAAAATACCGGTACATTAAAAGTATACTGATCTATTGGAATAGTAATATTGGCATTTCCGGCAGTCCATATTATTTTTGTATTATTTGCAGCCATAAGGCCTTTGTTTCTGAACCTTACTTTGAAATTTCCCGATTGTCCCGGAATATAAGCAGGTAAATTAAATGAAGTGCTAAGTAATTTAAGAAAAGGTCCGGCTATTAATGACATATATTGGTTGTTAAACAGCATTCCTTGTGCAAGAGGTATTATTTGGCTTTGAGGAGGCCAGAAGCTTGTACCTGTTTCAGGGAGAATTGCGATAATTTTTGTATGCCCTGAATCGTTATATTCCCAATCATATGAGCCGCCTCTGATATAATATCCTAAAGTTTGAGACGAAGTGCCTGAAATATAAATAGGGTTAGAAGCCTTCATATCGCTAAGATATTCCTCATATTTATTATCATCAGGGGTAACCTGCGGGTCAATCCATGCCCATGGCTTTATCAGGTAATTCCCAAAAGTATGCGCATTGAATGATGAATTGAAATTGCGGGAGTTTACAAAATTTCTCATTGCCTGAGTTTCAGGTTCAGAAAAAGGATTTGTGCCGCGGTAAGTGCCCTGGCCCCCGGCGCATGGGTCTGTACTAGATCCGTTATTAGAAGAATTCCAGTACTGGTAAATTCCGTAATTCCTGTTCAAGTCGACAGGGCCGCAGGAGCCTGAGGTAAAATGCCTGTTGCATCTCCACATACCGCCGCCATTGGGATTTGTTGTCTGATTATATACATATCCATCCGCATTATAAACCGGAATCCAATAGATCTCCCTGTTATTTAGAATGTATCTTGCCAAAGGATCAGTATCGTAATTTTCAAATAGCCAGAACATGTAATAGAATTGCGTTTCCATACTTTCGGGCTCACGGGCATGTATTAAAGCATGGTATAGTGCTTCAGGCCTCCCGCTGGGAGCGTCAGGATTTTTTGTAACCCTCACCGCCCATATTTGCCTGCCTTCATAAGTTGTTCCGATAGAAAACTTAGCAGATATAAATTGCGGGTACCACATTCTCATCGAATCAAGCTTTGAAGCGGCTTCCGTATATGTCATATACCCTCCCATACTCCCGAAAATCGAATGAGTTATATTATCCTTTTCGGATGCTTCCCTCATTTGCGCGTCAATTTCTACCGATGTCATTTTTGGCTGGCTTTCATAGTATTGCTGCCAGTCATCTACCAATGTTTGATATGGAACACCTGATTTCTTTAACATATCTATCTCTTCTTCTGATAGCCAGGCATCCATAAATTCACCAGGCTTGCGAATTGCATGGTCAATTAACAAGCCGGCATTTGACATTACCCTTATATCATTTTCAGATGCTGCAAAAATTCTTACCTCGGAAAATTTAGATTCCGGCCCAATTGTACTCTCCTGATTAAAAGTAAAAAATAATAAGACAAATAAAAGAGGTAAAAATAAAATTGAGAGAATCTTTCTTTTATAACTTTTCATTTTTAGCCGAAATTGATTTGTAATTTAGAAGAAAAAATAAGGAATTTCGATTGATTTAATAATCTTATTCCTTGATATGCTTTGATTGCTGTATTCCCGGATTCTTGCATTATTTTAATGTTATTTTGTTGGTAAATTTGTGAGCTCAATACCCAAATACAATATTATTATAAGTTTATAAAAGCATTATGGCAATAATAAAATTAATATCTGATTTTGACGGGGTTTGGACTAATCAGGAAACCGAAGCAGAGTATGTTAGAAATTTTATAATCAATAAAATTTGTGAGCTATGTTCATTTAAGCCGGATGAAGTGAAAAATATATTAAATGAGTGCATAAAAAACATGAATAAAACACCTTATGATTTCGGTTGGACATTTGAAAATTCTATTGCTTGTTATTATGGGGAGGATCCTTTTGGAGATAATAATGCCATCTTTGATTTCATTAATAAAAGTGCAAGCAAATCTTCATATTCTAACTACAAACAAAACCTCGCAAAAATTAAAGAAGCTGTATTAACGCGGACTAAAAATAAATCCCTCGCAGATTTTTCTAATGAATGTTTCATAAAATCAACAACCCAATTCAAGCTTGAAGGAAAATTAAGGCCTGTGTTATCTGCCGAAGCGGTTATAAAAGAACTAAATCATAATGGAGTAGAAGTAGTAATTGCTTCAAATTCAAAGACAGATAAAATAGAACATTTATTTCTTAAAGCAGGACATAAGGTAACAAACGAAAAATCGATAAGAAGAGGCCGGCTCCATGCAATTGGTAATGCACAAAAATATGTTATTGACCCTTCGTTTAAAGAAGTTCCTGAAAAGCTCATGATAACAAAACGCTTTCAGCCTGAACTTCGAAGAAAAAATTATTATAACATTCTATTTGAAGAAAAACCTGATTACGTTTTAGGTGATGTTTTTTCTCTTGACCTGGCTTTACCGGTATATCTACGGCTTAATAACCCGCAATTTAATAAAATGAAGGTTATACAAAAGGTTCATCCCCATACCCCTGATTGGGTTAAAGATTATTTGAGCTGTGATGAAATGAAAGGAGCTGCATTTATGATCAATAGCATTGATGAATTGCCTGATATAATCAAGTAACTGGTTCCATTCTATAAATTTTGAAACTCAAATTATACATAAATCGAATCAGGAGATTCGAATTACTATGTATCACATTACTCTGTAAAACATCTTATCAAGCTCATCCATTGTTAACCTCACAATTGTAGGCCTTCCGTGAGGACAAACATAAGGCATCTGCGAAGAAAACAGCTTATCAATTAAATTCAGCATTTCGTTTTCGTTAAGAAAATCACCTGCCTTTATAGCATGCTTGCAGGCATATGACTTGGCAAGATTATCGCGTTTTTCAAGATTTAATTTTACATCGTATTCTTTATATTGGTCTATAAGCTCCTGCAGTATTTTTCCCTCATCCCCGATTCGGACATCCGATGGAATACCTTTTATTTTTACCTTTCGCTTAGATTGGATTTCAAGATCAAATCCAAGCGCCGTAAATTCAGTTTCAAGCGATCTCACTATTTCATGGTCTACAGGGCTCAGTTCTGAATAAATTGGGAACAAAAGCTGCTGTGAAAGATTTGCATTAGAATTTAAACGGTCAATAGCCTGTTCATACAATACGCGCTCGTGTGCGGCGTGCTGGTCAATAATCATTAACGTACTTTCAAGCTGGTACATAATATACTTTTTTTGGAACTGCCATAGTTCGCTCTTACTAATCGAAGACTCAGTGTCATCACTTACCGGTTGAGCAGGTGAAGTACTTTTTATATTTATGACTTCAGATATTTTTGATTCCACTCCTTTAAACTCATTAAACATTTCATGAATATTATCGCGAAATGATTGAGAAGGCGAAGAAATATTTTTTTTGAAACTTAATGTTGAATCCCTGTCTGTCTTTGGCACGAAACTGCCGGATGATAATATATTTGGAGTTATCGCAGGCTCGTGAAATACCTCATCAGTTTTTACATTAAAGACCAAGTCATTTTTTTCAAGAGTGCTCCAAACGCCTTTACGAATAAAGCTGAATAATGCTTTTTCATCATCAAATTTGACTTCAAGCTTCGAGGGGTGAACATTAACGTCAAAACGCATCGGATTCAGCTCAAGAAATAAAAAGAAATTAGGATAGTCACCCTTATCTACCAGGTCTTCGTAAGCATGGTGGACAGCAAAAGAAAGTGATCTGCTTACTACATAGCGTTTATTTAGAAAAAGCATCTGTTCCTGCTTAGTCTTTTTTGTGAAGCTTGGCTTTGCTATAAAACCTTTAAGCGAAATTATATCATTTGAATAACTTACCTCGAGTAGATTCTCTACAGTTTGCAATCCATAAATTTGAATTAACCTGTTTTGAAGGTCGGTTTTATAAAGGTTAAGTACCTCTACGTCTCCGTTTATGAGCACAAATGAGACATCATAATTAGCTATTGCTTCCCTTATAAATGTATCATAAATATGTTTAAATTCGGTCTGATCTGATTTAAGGAAATTTCTTCTTGCGGGAGTATTGTAGAAAAGGTTTTTTACCGAAACAGACGTGCCTTTTTCACATTGAATCTTAGAATGTTCTACAATTTCATTTCCATTATTTTTTATGAACGTGCCCAGCTCATCTTCTTCCTGCCTTGTTTTCATTTCAACCTGGGCAACCGCTGCTATTGAAGCAAGTGCTTCACCCCTAAAGCCAAAAGTCCTTATGCACTCAAGGTCTTCCGCCTCCGATATCTTGCTGGTTGCATGCCGCTGAAAGCTCATCATTGCATCATCCTCACTCATTCCTAATCCGTCATCAATTACTTGTACTAATGACTTGCCTGCGTCGCGAATAATTACTTCAGTTTTCTCTGCTCCTGCATCCAGCGAGTTTTCAATAAGCTCCTTTACAACTGCCTCCGGCCTGCCAACAACTTCACCTGCGGCAATCCTGTTTGCAATATATTGCGGTAATATTTTAATCATCATATATAAATTCCCGCAAAAGCGGGAACCCAATCATTAAATATTGGCATTTTTTAAAAGATTAAATCCAAAATGAGTATTAATGAAACTAATAATTTAACAAACTTCTTTATGCCAAATTACTCCATAAAATATAATTGATTCCTACGAAAGTGGGAATCAATTATTTTAATCTTCCAGTAATGCCTTTACGAAACTTTCCTTATCAAATACCTGCAGGTCATCTATTTGCTCACCTACCCCGATAAAACGGACGGGGATTTTCATCTCATTAGATATTCTTAAAACAATACCTCCCTTGGCGGTGCCATCAAGCTTGGTTAAAACCAGACCAGTAACCCCTATAGCGGCGCTGAATTCCTTTGCCTGTATTAATCCGTTCTGGCCCGTTGTAGCATCTATTACAAGTAATACCTCATGCGGTGCGTCGGGCATTTGTTTTTGGATTACCCGCCGTATCTTACTGAGCTCCTCCATAAGATTTACTTTTGTATGAAGCCTGCCTGCAGTATCAATTATTACAACGTCATAATTTTTGGCTACAGCTGATTGAATTGTATTATAAACTACTGCACTGGGGTCGCTGCCTTGTGCAAGCTGTATTATTTCTGTTCCTGACCGGTTTGCCCATGTTTCAAGCTGCTCGTTCGCTGCTGCGCGGAATGTATCTGCCGCCCCTATTAAAACTGTATAGCCTGCATTTTTATAATTATATGCCAGCTTGCCTATTGATGTTGTTTTACCTACTCCATTGACTCCCACAACTACAATTACGTGGGGTTTTTTCGTTATTTTAAAAGGCTCATTTATAGTACCGTTTCCACTTGTAATTACCTTCTTAATTTCGTCTCTTAATAATTTGTTTAGCTGGTCGGTCCGTTGATATTGTTCTAACTTAACCCGCTGTTTAAGATTTTCAATTATCTTTTCGCTTGTAATAACGCCTACATCGGAACTTATTAATATTTCTTCCAGATTTTCAAGAAATTCATCGTCAACTTCACTTTTTGCATTAATAAGATTATCAATTTTATTGAATATATTCTCATGAGTCTTCTCCAGACCCTTCTTTAATTTATCAAAAAATCCCATAAATTATTAATTAATCTGCAAAGTTACTCATTAAGCGAGTGATTAACAATGAAGAGAATTAATACTGTTTTTTGCTTTTATTTATTTACCTTTAAGGTAGTTTCGGGTTTAGGTATATTTACACAGCATTCAATTAAGTATCTAAAATGAAAGTATTTTTTCCAGCTTTTGTATTGTTTTTAGGGCTCTCGTTTTACTCCTGCGGGGGAAATAACAAACAAACACAGTCAAATATTACAAACCCGGTTGATGAAGAAAAGCAATTCGGTCTTACTTTATATGGAGATGAAGTAAAAGTTCTTGCAAAAGGAGACTTATTAGCAAATGGTAAAGCATCTGCAATAATTGGCATAGTGAGAAAACAAACAGGAAACACCTGGTGGCTGCAAAGAGGAAGTTTCATTCAAAAGGAAAATGATAAATGGCAGGCTCTGCTGAAAATGGAAGATAAATTATCTTCTGCAAAAGGTGATTTAATTAGCCAGGTTGATGCAAAAAGCGGCTACTTGATAAGCTTTGACACTACAAAAAGACCTCTTATGATAAACATTGTAATGGCTAATGAATACGGCAAAGCCTCATCAGATGATGCAGTTTTAAAATGGAGCGCAGTAAAAAATGATTTTGAGTTTATCGCACCGTATGAGGACTTGCCTCAGTAAAAGCCCTATTAGTAATTAATATTAATGTCCACACGTAAAGCTCTATATTGGGTTATTTTTTGGATAAGCATAGCATTATTGTTTAACCTGTGTGTTTATTTATACTTAGGCCAGCAGAAAGCAATTGAATTTTTTACCGGTTATGTAATTGAAGAATCATTAAGCGTAGATAACCTTTTCGTTTTTTTATTGCTATTCAAATACTTTAAAATACCCAACAGATATCAAAGAAGAGTTTTGAACTGGGGAATTATCGGTGTAATTATTCTCCGGGGAACATTTATTTTGCTTGGCTCAGCGCTTGTTTCCAATTTCAGCTTTGTACTATATATTTTTGGCGTTATTTTGATATATTCAGGGTATAAGATGGTGTTCAACCGTGAAATAGATATACATCCCGAGGATAATAAAACCCTGAAAGTTTTTAAACGCTTCATGAAAACAACACACGAAATTCACGGTAGCCATTTCATAACCGATATCGACGGCAGAAAATATGCAACTCCCCTGTTGGTTTGCTTAATTGTTGTTGAATCAACTGATGTTGTGTTTGCCATAGATTCAATTCCTGCTATATTTGCAATTACAACCGATCCTTTTATAGTATTTTCATCTAACATACTTGCCGTTTTGGGCTTACGCTCAATGTATTTTCTTCTTTCAGTCATTGCCGATAGGTTTGAGTATGTGAAAAAAGCGGTTGGTGTTATCCTGTTTTATGTTGGTGTTAAGATGCTGCTGCCGATTATTAACCCCGAATGGCACATACCCGTGTTTGTATCGCTTATAGTCATATTATCGGTACTTTTCTTTTCCGTGCTGATATCGGTAGTTGTTAGCAACAAAAAAGGAAAAGAATAAAATTATTTCAAAAAGACCATCTTTTTCGTTTCGTAAAAATCCCCGGCAATTAATCTATAAAAATACACACCACTTGGATAATTTAGTGCATTCCACTCTACTACATACATGCCTGGGGTAAGGCGTTCACTTACCAAAGTCGTAATTTCCCTTCCTAAAATATCATAAACAGTTAATTTAACCATCGCATTTAATTTTGGAATTTCAAATCGAATCGTCGTAACAGGGTTAAAAGGATTTGGATAGTTTTGATGCATAATAAATTTTCTTGGGGTTTCATTATTTATTGGTTGAATGCCTATTGGGTCACCGCCACCGGTGGTAGTTTTAATTATTTGCCCCATGTAACCCACTGCGTAACCAGTGTAATTATCTGTAAACCAAATACCATATGAAGCACTTGTATTGATACATTCAGTAGGGAACCATGAATCTCCTTCATTTGTGGTTTTATACATTACATTATTATAAGATGATGCATATCCCGTTACTTGAGTAGGAAAATGTATTGCGGTAATTTGATTGGGAAATTTCATGTAAGTCCAACTTATTCCAGCATCTAAAGATCGATAAATATATCCTGGATAATTAGTGCCGTTATAATAACCCGATCCGGCTGCGAACCAACTTGATTGATTAGAAGTACAAACATCATTAAAATAACTTACCGAATCAAATTCAACTAAACTCCAATTCAAACCACCGTTAATAGTTTTTGTCATGAAACCTCTGGATGTCCAACCACCTGCGAAACCTGTATTATTGTTAATGAATTGCACATCACCGAAATGTTGGAATTGCTGGCCAAAATTAATCCAATTTACACCACCATTTATTGTTTTTAAATAAAATCCATACTTCGTTACAGCATAACCTGTATCCGCACTGGGAAACGCAATTCCATGATTATGATCATAACATCCTGTTTCATAAATAACCCAATTGTTGCCGCAATTTGTTGTTTTGGCTATCTTACCGTTAGATAATCCAGCATAACCTGTGTTATCGTTAACAAACTGAATATTTTCAACGCTTAGGCTATTATCTGTATACTCCGACCAGTTAAAACCTCCATTTATAGTTTTTAATATTTTATTGTTGTACGTTCCGGCAAATCCAGTATTCTCATTAATAAAATAAACATCGGTCATATCATACCAAAACCCTTGCGTTATTTGCACCCAATTTAAACCAGAATTTGCAGTTTTATATAAAAAATTTGCTTCTGCATAACTTCTTCCTAAACCCAATCCATTATTAATATCAACTAAGAATGTTCTATTAAAAGTATATATAAGATTCCAATTTGTTCCACCATTTGAGGTTTTGGCAATTTCTTGGTTCGAAGCCGCGTATCCTTCTATGTCATTAAAAAATTTAATATAATTAAAAGGCGAGCCAATATTATAAACAGTATCCCAGCTTAAGCAGGAATTGGTAGTTTTTAAAATTCTATTGGACACAACATAACCTGTGTTAGAGTTTATAAAAAAAACTGCCTTTAAACCTGCCATATTCGATGCGACACTATCCCACGTTGCCCCTCCATTTGAAGTCTTATATATCTTCGAATAAGACAGAGGCCATTTTTTACCAACTGCATAACCTGTAAACTGATTAATGAATTGGAATGAATTAATAGTTGCACTATCTGTAGGAGATAAACTTAGAATCCATGTTTGACCAAAATTATCACTTTTAAAAATGGTGGTAGATAAAAAATCACCAATATATTTTTTCATTAAAATATAAACCGAAGTGTTACCTGCAAAACCAATTTGACTGACATCATATTCTGAAAGAATTTGAAAATATTGCCAGTTATAACCTCCATTGGTGGTTCTTAGTATTCCACCTCCCCAGGCAGGTGAGAAACCTGTCAATTCATTAATAAAAGTTAAGCTTAATTCATCAAATATATTTGTCGGAATAACTGTAAAGTTAAAACCATTA
>DASXTZ010000273.1:0-7694 GCA_036505135.1 Ignavibacteria bacterium | reverse complement strand
TTTTTTAGAAAGAAATATTATCTCTGCCTGAATCATTCCATCGTAATTTACTGAGAAAACCTTATTTTCGTTTGTTGGCAGTTCATTAAATACAGCCGGGGTGGGAGGAGACTGCAATCCTGCAGCTGAGATATTAGGCATCGTATTCATCATTTCAGAAATCTGTTCAATTGATGATGGTCCGTAATACAAAACTTTTTGCCGGTAAAAAGGGATAGTTTTAATGAGATTAATAAGCTCATCGGGAGTAATTTCCTTAAGCTCGCTTTCAGAGAGAATAAATTTAAAAGGAGAATTTTCGCCGTATTTCCCGTAAGAATACAGCGCATCCCATAAAATGGTTTCTTTATTTAGCTTTGCGTCGGCACGTGATTTTAAAACATCTGAAACAAGATTATCAAGCGCTTCCTTATTTGGCTGAAGGTCTGAAATTACTTCTTCAAAAAGTCCAAGTGCCTTATCAAGATTTTCATTAAGGCCGTTTAAGCTGATAGTTGTTTGTTCATCACCCGAAGAAATACTGTAGTTGCATCCAAGCTTATAAAATTCTTCTTTTAGCTGTGATGGGGTGTATTTTGAAGTTCCTAAATAACTGATATAATCAGTCGCCAGAGGCAGCTTTTTATTGTGATAATTTCCGTAGTCAATTACAAAATTAAGGCTGAAAAGCTCATTCTCTTCATTTTGTTTATAATACAGCGGGATATCATTTTTAATTTTGCTTTCATTAAGATCAGTTTTGTAATTAATGAACACTGGCTTAATATCCTCGCTTTGCATTGAGGCAATATTTTTTATGAAATCAGATTGATCCTGCCTGTTGACATCGACCGGAGTAATATGAGGTTTTTCAACCTTCGCAGCATTTTTATCTTCACCTGTTCTTTTATAAACTACAACATAATTATCTTTATAGTATTTATTAGTAAAGTTAATAATATCCTGTTTGGTTATTTTCTCAAGCCTGTTAATTTTATTTGAGTAATCATCCCAGGCAATACCTCTTACAAATGAATTTACAAACGCACCCGCCCTGCTCCGGTTGGATTCATAGCTTTTTATAAGGTCAAGCTTCATATTGTTTACTATTGCTTGCGGCAGCCAATCGGGAAACTCACCTTTTTTAACTTTCTCAATCTGTCCTAAAATAAGGTTTTTAACTTCCTCAAGCGATTGTCCCTCTCTTGGGTTGCCTGAAAAATAATGAACTGAATAATCTTTCATAAAAATGGGGGAGGATGTAGAGGCTAAAACTTTCTGGCTTTGGTTCAGGTTTAAGTCTAATAATCCAACCGAGCTATTAGAAAGTATCATATCAGTCATGGTAAGAAGATCGGCTTCCTGAGATGCCTGTCCCGGAAAACGAAACCCCATTATAATATATTCAGCATCCTGTCCGAATACTTCTTTTATAATTGGCTTTGAAATGGGCTTCTCCACTGCTACTTTAAATTCGGGTACCGCTTTTTGCTGCATTGAACCGAAATATTTATCAACAAGCTCAATTGTAACATCGGGGTCCAGGTCGCCTGAAAGACATATTGCCATATTATTTGGAACATAAAAAGTATGGTAGTAATCGATAACCTTTTGAATCGAGGGATTTTTAAGATGCTCTATAGTGCCAATTGTGGTTTGGGTTCCATATTGATGAGTTGGAAATATATTCTCAAAAAGTGCATCCCATGCTTTATCACCGTCATCATCAAGAGAAATGTTCTTTTCTTCGTACACAGCCTCAAGCTCGGTGTGGAAGAGCCTCATAACGGGATTCCTGTATCTTTCGGCTTCTATTTTAAGCCAGCGCTCTATTTCGTTTGAAGGAATATCATTTACATATACGGTTTGCTCTACCGATGTATATGCATTTGTTCCTTTGGCACCAATTATGCTCATCATTTTATCGTATTCATTTGCAATCGCATATTTTGCGGCAAGACCCGAAACACTGTCTATTTCATGATATATTGATTTCCTTTTTTTATCATCCTTTGTTATTCTGTATTCTTCGTATAAGCTTATGATTTTATCAATAAGGGGTTTTTCTTTGCTGAAATCTTTTGTACCAAACTTATCAGTTCCCTTAAACAGCATATGTTCAAGATAGTGGGCAAGGCCCGTAGCATCTGAAGGGTCGCTTTTGCTTCCGGCTTTTACTGCAATGAAAGTTTGAACTCTCGGCTCATTTTTATAAACTGTCAAATAAACCGTGAGCCCATTACCAAGCTTATAAATTCTTGCCTTAAGAGGATCGTTTTCACCTGTATAGTAAGTATATTTTCCGCCGGAATGTTCCTGAAGTTGTGCGAAGATACCTACCTGGCAGCTGCATAAAACAAGAGCGAATAAAATCTTTAGAATGAGATTCTTCATTTGATAATAATTAAAATTGGCTAAAAATACCGCTATGGTTTGAGGGTTTTGGAAATATAAATAGCAGATTTATAAAAATTGTTCCAGGAACCAAATTTGTAAAATTAGCTCTGTGCCTGCTTTAAAATATTCGTTTTGTTGTATCAGCCCAGCTTAAGAAATTAATATTTCCTACCCCATTATAATTTTGTATTGTAACATCAGCCGGGTCCAAAGGACAGCTGGAAAATGGAATGTGAATAGTATCACAGCCATAAATACCCAGTACTGTTCCGGAAGCGGACAACGAAACTGATTCTACATCTATTTTATATGACAAGTTAGGCAGGTCATAAATAATATAATCTGCAAAATATAAGTTCCCCTGATGCTGGATAACTAATGAATCGGTTCCAAACGGGCTTCCTGTATTTGGAGGCCAGTATATGTATGCTGCCGCCATATAAAATTCAGGATACTGCACAAAATTTGTGTCGACAAAGGTAACTCTTCCGCTTATTGAACTTGGGATTGGGCCTTCAACTGTGGTAAAATTGAAAGTAGCTGACCAATCACTTATACTCAGGCCGTTTGAATTGGATGCATTTACTCTCCAAAAGTATTGAGTGCCCGTTATAAGCTTTCCCGGCGGGCATTGAGCTTCTGTTGGAACTACCCCGCTTGTATCGAAAACTATCTGGCTGAAAATCGAATTTCTTGATACCTGCAGCCTGTAAGATTCCGCAGTATTTGATTGGTTCCAATCAAAAAGCGGCATGAATGGGATATTAAGGGAACCGTTGGCGGGACTTACAAGAATTGGCGGCGGGGGAGGATTAAGAACTATTGTAAATCTCCAAATGGATGACCAGTTTGAAGTAGTGTTCCCCTGCAAATTTGCCTGAACGCGCCAGTAGATATTAACAGCAATCCTGGTTCTTTCAACAGGGATTGTTAAACCGGAGCTTATAACTGTTGTATCTAACAGCATTGTGCCATTAATATTAGCATCCAGTGAAGCTTGCACGTGGTAACTTATAGCATTTTCAAAATCTTCCCAGTCAAGTGCGGGGCTTTGTTCACGAACAGTAGCACCGTTTGACGGGGTTATTAATACCGGTGAGTTTGGTTCCTGGTTATTAGGAGGAGTAACCGGTTCAACATTATCTTCTTTACAGCCTGAAAAAAAAGTTATTATAAAAAGGATTAGAATTAAATTCCTGCAAGTGACCATTTTTAGTCTTCCATTATTTTTGATATTGAATTATAGTAAAACCCGGATGCATCTGAAAGGGAAATATTTATATCATTATTAATACTAATTTTATCCCCTCCAACTATTCCGATTGGCGCATATAAAATAGAATGTTTTTGGCAAACTTCCATTATTTTTGGCTCATATATTTTGTTCAGCGATATGATAATTATATGCTGATTTTCACTGAATAAAGTAAAATCTTTCCTTCCGGTTAAGTTTAATCTGACTTTGCATCCTATGTTTTTTGATTTATTCATTATACATGATTCTGCAAGAGCAACCGCCACTCCGCCGTCGGAAACATCATGCGCGGAGTTGATAAACTTGCTGTTGACTATTTCCAATAAGGCATTAATGAGATTTTTTTCAGTTTCAGGAAAAATATCCGGGGCATCACCGCTAACTGTATTATGGACTATTTTTAAATATTCACTTCCACCTAAACCATCAAAGGGATTATCACTGATCGTTCCGATGGCAGCAATTATATCACCCTCATTTTTAAAATGTGATGTCATCATTTTGCTTAAATCGTCAAGAAGCCCAACCATTCCGATTGTGGGAGTAGGATAAACAGCATAATCAGGCGATTCATTATAAAAGCTAACATTTCCTCCTGTTACGGGAGTGTTAAGAACCTTGCATGCATCTCCCATCCCACGTACAGCCTCTTTGAACTGGTAATAAACTTCTGGTTTGTAGGGGTTGCCAAAATTAAGGCAATTAGTTATTGCAAGGGGAATGGCACCTGTGCATGCTACATTGCGGGCTGCTTCACAAACAGCTATCATACCTCCCTTGTATGGATTTAAATATACATAACGTCCGTTACAATCTGTTTTCATTGCAATAGCTTTGTTTGTACCTTTTATTCTGATAACCGAAGCATCACCGCCGGGAAGCAATATTGTGTTAGTCCTCACCTGTGTATCATACTGCTCATATACCCAGTTCTTATTAGCAATGTTTGGTGATGATAAAAGCCTGAGAAGCACTTCGTTTAAATCTTTGGGTTCAGGAAGAGAATTGAAATCAAATGACTGAACGTATTTTAAATAAGCCGGCTCTTTTGCTTCGCGGGTATAAACTGGTGCTTCCCCTCCCAATACAAGCGAGTTAGCAAGGACATCTGCAACCAGTTTTCCCTGATAATGGACCCTCACATTTTTTCCTTTGGTTACATGACCGATTTGAACGCAGTTCAGGTCCCACTTTTCGAAAATTTTCTTTGCAATTTCTTCTTTGCCTTTTTCAATGACTACAAGCATTCTTTCCTGCGATTCCGACAGCATTATTTCATATGCTGACATATTTTCCTCGCGGGCCGGTACTAAGTCGAGATTTATTTCCATACCCGAATTGCCCTTTGCGCTCATTTCACTTGTGGAACATGTTATACCTGCAGCGCCCATATCCTGCATTCCAACTACTACCCCGCTATGGATTAACTCCAGCGATGCCTCAAGCAAAAGTTTTTCGGTGAAGGGATCTCCAACCTGGACAGAAGGGCGTTTGGATTCTGATTTTTCAGAAATTTCCTCAGATGCAAATGTTGCACCGTGAATACCATCTCTTCCGGTCGAGGAACCGACTAAAAACACAGGGTTGCCTTCGCCTTTTGCAATTGCTTTTGCAACTTCACCATGCTTTACTATTCCAACAGCCATAGCGTTGACAAGAGGATTATCTGTATAAGACTCATCAAAATAAATTTCACCGCTTACAGTAGGGACTCCGAAACAGTTTCCATAATCGCCAATACCCTTAACAACGTTTTTAAAAAGGTATTTTGTGCGTGCGAGTCCATTTTTTGAGACTGTGTCTTTGGACAGGGGGTCATCCCCCCTTGTTTCAGAATTTCGGGTTATATTCCCAAATCTTAATGAATTCAATGATGCTATAGGCCTTGCGCCCATAGTGAAAATATCGCGCAAAATTCCTCCTACACCTGTAGCAGCCCCCTGGTAAGGCTCAACAGCGGAGGGGTGATTATGTGATTCTATCTTAAATGCAACGACAAGTCCATCACCAATATCAACCAGCCCCGCATTTTCTTCACCGGCCTGAACAAGCAAACGTCCTCCGCTTCGGGGGAGTTTTTTAAGCTCAAGTATTGAGTTCTTATAAGAGCAGTGCTCGCTCCACATTACAGAATATATTCCAAGCTCGGTATAAGTCGGAACTCTGCCGAGAAACTCGATTAACCTGTAATACTCTTCTTCTGATAAACCTAACTCTTTTGCTAACTCTAAATTTACTTCCGGTTCGTGCATTTTATCTTTAGTTTGTCATTCCCGCGAAGGCGGGAATCTATTATCTATTTTTTAAAAATGGATTACAGTTATTTATTGAATTCTATTGGCAATTTTACGAGCAATTTCTTTTGCAGATTTCTTTTCTAATTGTTTTATTATATAACCTTCAATTTTATATATTGTTCTACCAGTTGAGTAGTTATCGCTAAAATATATGAACCCGGCTTTAGTATAGAAAATATTGCAAAATATACTTCATAGACGCCTTTAGAAAACTTATCATTAATAAGCTTTAAAACTTCATTTCCGGTAGTATCATAAGCGAAAACTGAAAAATTTACATTTTCGTTTAAAGTAAAGCTTTGATGTGTTATTTCCAAAGCAGCAGGAGAAAAAGAATTAATAGGATGCCCAAGCTTTTTTTCAACATCGCGCAATGAATCTATTCTTCTGTTTTCTGTATGAGTTATTATGCTATAAATAGAATCACCGCTTGTTCTAATTATTTTGCCGGTATTAAGTATGATAATTGAATCAATTGTTTGTGAATCGTTATGCTGTACAGTCCATTCTGCATCAATAGTAATGGTTGAAACATCGATTTTCCTATTTTGACCGCAGCTTAATTGTAAAAAAATAATTGAAACCGAAATTGCAAATAATAATTGTTTCATTTGATTCAATTAAAACCATCCAATTTCTTTTCAAACCATAATTCTACTTCATAACCATCAGGATCATGGAAAAATACATAAGGTTCGGCGGGACAGAACTCACCGTGCTCTATAATTTCCCCACCCGCTTCCTGAATTATTTTTTCAGTATTGGTAATATCTACCTCATTAATTAACCTAAACCCAAAGTGTTTAATTCCACCGGTTTTGCCCTTGTCCTTATCATCCTTTTCAAAGACAATAATATCGTTACTCCCGGGCGTCTGAACTTGGATAAAGGTTTCTTCTTTGTACATTACTCGTGCACCAAATACTCTTTGGTAAAATTCCGAGGAACGGTTGATATCTTTAACCGATAGTGCTATATGTGTTAAACCAAGAGTTTTTATCATATTTAAAATTTATCGTAATGCTTTTCATAATACAGGCTCGTTCCGGCAACAACAAGAATTGGTTTCATAAATACATTAACAACAGGTAAAAACATCAGTAAAAATCCAGCACAGCCAAATCCGTAAGTTATCATTCCGCCTTTTTGGGTTACCCGAAGCTTATACCTGAATGTCGCAAGCTTTCGTGTCAACGGGTAATCAAGGAAATCGAGTGCATTATAAAAGAATGAAAAAATCAGCCCTAATGCAGTTGAAAATATACTCCCAATAACGGGAACAAAGTTAAAAAGAAACAATAAAAATAATATTATTAAATAAAACATTAGTTTTTGGACTTCACCTTTTATACTTGCGTATGCATCTTGCCAGAAACCAAGCTCACTCCTTGGAGCATTGGTCACAATCTCTTCAACTCTCTGTGAGATCTCTTCGTTAAACGGTGCAGTAACGAGACTTCCCAATATTGTAAAAAGCAGATAGCAGATAAAGAGAACTAATATAAACGCTAATATTACGAATAAAATATGAGCTGCCTCAATCCAAAACGATGCTCCCGGCTGATCCGCGCCTATCCAGCTATCAATAAGCTTCGTCAGCTTCGTATAGCTTAAGAAAAAAACCGTCCCATAGATTATTAAATTTATAATCATGGGAACGACGGAATATTTTATAAGAACAGTATGCGAAAAGAAAAACCCTATGCATTTAAACGGATATGTGAAGCCAAATAAAAAATCCTTCAACTACTATATCAGTTTCTTAA
>DASXTZ010000272.1:0-4291 GCA_036505135.1 Ignavibacteria bacterium | reverse complement strand
CACATGTAAAGCTAAGCGTATATGATATTTTGGGACGAGAAGTAAGTGTAATTGTAGACAAATTTCAAACAAGTGGGGAATATAAAGTAAAATTTGATGCCGGTGAGCTGCCGAGCGGTTTATATTTTTATCGGATTCAGGCAGGTGATTTCTCAAGCTCAAAAGTAATGACATTAATAAAATAATTCAAATCAAATAAAACACTATTTACCTGTCTGTCCGCTCAAACGGATAGACGGGTATTAAACTTATTAATAATCACCAACATGGATAACACAATAACTCACATTGAAATTCCGGCAAACAACATGAAAGGGATAACCAATTTTTATTCCAAGGTTTTCGGCTGGCAAATAATATTTGATGAACGGTATTCGCTGTTCAGAATTGGCAAAAGCAATACCGGAGGTGGTTTTGACGCTGCTTTAAAACCGGCGGCCGAAAAGACCGGGCCGGGACTGGTTATTAATGTGGAAGATATACCTGCAAAGCTTGAGGACATAAAAGCTGCAGGCGGAAAAGTAGTGCAGGAAAAAACTGAAATTGGCGGCGGCCATGGATTTTATGCAAGGTTTACAGATTGCTGCGGAAACCCTATGCAGGTTTGGGCGAAAGAATAATATGAGGAAAGTAATTTCGGGTTTAGCTGTCAGCTTAGATAACTATATCGAAGGGCCAAACGGCGAATATGACTGGTGCTTTACTGACCAGGATTACGGCATGAAAGATTTTTTTAAAAGAATCGATGCTCTTTTTATCGGAAGAAAAACTTATGAAGTGGCTTTGGAAAAACAAGGCGGAGGCGCCTGGTTTCCAAAAATAAAAGAATATGTTTTTTCAAATACCCTTGAAAAAGTTGAAGGAGGCAAAATCCTGATAAAGGGGAGTATAAAAGCTGAGGTGGAAAAACTAAAAAAGGAAAAGGGCAAGGATATCTGGATTTTCGGCGGCGCGGGATTAACTTGCTCGATGATTAACCTAGGACTTGTTGACGAAATTTGGCTGGCAGTACATCCCATAATTTTAGGGCGCGGAAAGCCGCTCTTTAATAATATTAAAAACAGGATAAATTTAAAGCTTACAGGCAGTAAAACCTATTCTTCAGGACTTGTATCGCTAACATATGAATTAAAATAGACGACCCCCCCAATTTGATTTCCTTCTTTAAATTTCAACGCATTTTTAGTATGTTTGCCCCTTATGCCTTTGATGAATAAAAGAAATCTGTTTATATCGATTATTGTCATATCGCAATTTGCCTGTACATCACTTTGGTTTGCAGGAAATGCCGTTATGCAGGACCTTGTAAATGCTTTCAGGCTTCCTGCAGGTTCGCTGAGCCACCTTACCTCAGCCGTCCAGTTTGGCTTTATTGTTGGAACATTAAGCTTTGCACTTCTTACTATATCAGACCGCTATTCCCCTTCAAAAGTATTTTTTGCAAGCGCTGTTGCCAGTGCTTTATCAAATTTATTAATCGCTGCCGGAACACAAAATTTCCTGACGTTATTTTTGCTCCGGTTTCTAACGGGATTTTTCCTTGCCGGTATATATCCAGTTGGAATGAAAATAGCTTCAGATCACTATGAAAAAGGGCTTGGGAAAGCTTTAGGGTTTCTGGTCGGCGCTTTGGTGATTGGTACCGCCTTCCCCCATTTGCTTAAGGGTTTCACCCAGCACCTGAACTGGAAATATGTTATTTTTTTTACTTCGGGGTTTTCTTTTTTGGGCGGTTTATTAATTTTGATTTTTGTTCCGGACGGTCCTTTCAGAAAACCAAGCCAGCATTTAGATATTGGTGCTTTCTTCAAAATATTCAAAAACGGAAATGTCCGTTCGGCAGCTTTTGGGTATTTCGGACACATGTGGGAGTTATATACTTTATGGGCGTTTGTTCCGTTTATTTTATCAACCTATTCAAAGCGTCATCCCGAAGTATTACTTAACATTCCGGTACTTTCATTTATTATAATTGCTGTCGGCGGGTTAGCATGTGCACTTGGAGGCTATTTTTCGATTGTTTTTGGAAGCAGGAAAATCGCTTCAGCGGCCCTTGCATCATCTGGGCTTTGCTGCATTGCTGCCGTTTTTGCATTTGGATTGCCCCCGTTAATATTCCTTGGATTCCTTATTTTTTGGGGGATGGCCGTTGTAGCTGATTCACCGCAATTTTCAACTCTGGTGGCCCAAAATGCCGCCGAAGAATATAAAGGGACGGCATTAACAATAGTGAATTGTATAGGTTTTACAATTACTATCGTTAGCATAGAGACTTTTCATTTATTGATCAATAGTATACCTTTTAATTATGTTTATTTGGTGTTGGCTATAGGCCCGTTATTGGGATTGCTTGCAATGCACCGGCCCAAAATTAAAACCTGACAACAATAATCTTCCTGTCATTTTTATCAAAAATCTCAACATTTTTCACATATTCCAGCTTTTTTGTTTTTTGAAGCTCACCTTCTATATTCCCTCCCTTAACGGCTACCAGTTTTCCGCCGGGCTTAAGCAAATCCTTTGACCATTTAGCCAAGTCCTGCAGCACAGCCACAGAGCGGGAAACAACGTAATGGAACTTATGCGCATATTGTTGTTCCCTCCCACTGTCGCCCCCTGTGAGGGGGAAATTTAATTCCGGTTCAAATTCCTCTGCCTTCGGGTACTCCCCTTTTATAAAGGAGAGATTTTTTTGTGCAAGTTCCTCAGCGCGGGAACAAATTACTTCAACATTTTTAAGCTCTAATTTTTTCACAACATCTTTAACAACATTTATTTTCTTTTGCACGGAATCAATAAGCGTAAGATTTACTTCGGGGTGATGTATTGCTATAATAATGCCGGGAAATCCGCCTCCCGTGCCGAGGTCAAGTATGTTAATCCCTTCTTTGAAATCAATTGCATGGAAAAAAAGCTTGCTGTCTTCAATTAAGCCTGTTACTTCTGTCTTCTTCCTTGAAACAAGATTTATTTTTTTATTCCATTCAAGCAGAAGGTCATTAAATTCTTTTTCCTTTATAAGCGTTTGCCAGGCCCCTACACTAATATTATCTTGTATCTTCATATTATGTTTATTGCAGGTGTCAGGCATGCCTGACACCTACGGATTCCTTTCGAAGAGTAAAAATACCCAATTTTGCACAGCGTAACAATTCAAATTCCGATTGTTCACTTTTTCAGACCACCCCTGCCTACAGCAGGCAGGCCTTAGTCCCCTCCTTATCTAAGGAGAGGATAGTAAAGAGCCTATCTTATCCAATGATTTATCGCTTGCTAGTCCCTTAAAAACATTATTTTTTTGATATTATGAAAATCAGAGTAATAATAACAGGCGCTACGGGTATGGTAGGCGAAGGTGTGTTAATTGAATGTCTCGCCCATCCCGATGTTGAGCAGATT
The DNA here is from genome assembly GCA_036505135.1 of Ignavibacteria bacterium. Lineage (GTDB taxonomy): Bacteria > Bacteroidota > Ignavibacteria > Tepidaquicellales > OLB5 > DASXTZ01. Next base: position 892 of record DASXTZ010000272.1, on the reverse strand, counting down.
CTGGTTGTTGGAAGGCGCACATGCGGAAGAGTTCATCCTAAAATGACTGAGATTCTTCATAATGATTTCATGAACATTTCACCGATTGCTGATATGCTTGCAGGGTATGATGCATTTTTCTTTTGTATGGGAGTTTCCTCAATCCGCAAAAAGGAAGATGAATATTACAAATTAACATATGAGCTGACAATAAATTTTGCAGTAGAATTCAAAAAACAAAATCCTGACCGGAAGATAACTTTTTGCTATGTTTCCGGTTATGCGACAGACAGCTCGGAGCGTGGGAAATCAATGTGGGCCAGGATCAAAGGGAAAACTGAGAACCGCCTGATTGAGATTTTTGGTAATGGTGCATATATGTTCCGCCCCGGCTACATGAAACCGACGAAGGGGCAGAAGAATGTGCTGACAGCTTACTTTGGGTGGCAGATTTCTTATCCTTTTATGAAGCTGTTAATGCCAAGGTTTACATGCACTTTAAAGGAGGTTGGGTTAGCGATGATAGGCTGTGCATTGGGAGGATATTCTAAAAATATTCTCGAAGTAAAAGATATAATAGAGGTAGGGGAGCTGTCCTCTGAAAAATACTGATACAAGTGGTCATGACCTATTATCAAAAACATCTCTAGGGGGGGAGGTATTATCCTTTCATGTATACCATTAAAATCGAAACATCTGCGGGTGAAACGCCCGCAATACGTGATGCCTGCCCTAGTGAAGACGGCCGGATTTTATTAAGCTTTTCCCTGCCTTCTGTTGACAGCGATCTTATTTTATGGTAATCAAAATTCTGTGGTATTTCCATTGATTCAACCTGGTTGAAGTTTTTTGCCTGCTCAATTTGTCTTTGAATGTAACCTTCGTACCTTAATTCAATCTCAACCTGGTTCAC
>DASXTZ010000271.1:0-6668 GCA_036505135.1 Ignavibacteria bacterium | reverse complement strand
AGAAATGACCACTTTGCCGGAAGATTTCAGGCTTTATCAGAATTTTCCGCAGGCTTTTTATAAGGTTACTCGTCTGGGCTTTGATATACCGGAAAATACGAGAGTAAAATTGGTAATTTATGATATTTTTGGAAGAGATGTAATCCAATTGGTCGATAGCGAGTTAAACCCCGGGAGCTATGAAGTTAAATGGCATGCTCACAAGCTTCCTGCGGGTATTTATTATTATAAGTTAAGGGCAGGCGATTTTGTGGACTCCAAAAAAATGGTTTTGTTAAATAATTAAAAGATTTGTAAACTGGTTAAAGGGAACGGGAAATGAAAAAATATTTTTACATACTCTATATTTTATGCATGATTGCTGGCACTAAGGTAACTGCTCAGCCATCGCCGCAGTGGATTCAAAGATTTAACGGCTTACGCGACAGCACAGATGTGGCTGTTGATATTACGGTCGATAATCAGGGGAATTCTTATGTTACAGGCTATAGCAGCGTTTTAGGGCTGCTAACCAATATTGTAACAATAAAGTATAATACAAATGGGATCCTGCAATGGAGAAATGATTATGGAACTCCGTTGTGTGATGAAGGCACAGCGATTATTTTAGATAATGCGCAGCAATATGTTTATGTTACCGGATTTGTAAACGGATTGCTTAATTTAACCCTAGCCGACTACGTCATTATTAAGTACGATGTAGTTACTGGTAACCAAGTATGGGATAAAAGATTTAATCGCGGCCTGGATGACAGAGCCACGGCAATTGCTGTTGACAGACAAAATAATCCTATTATAACAGGAATTAGTGCGGCTTTACTACTCGATTATGATTATTTAACAGTCAAGTATGATCAAGGGGGTAATGTTCAGTGGAGCAGAGTTTATGATGGTTTTAATAAAAGAGATTCTGCAACCGGTATCGCTGTAGATAATAATAACAATGTTATAGTAACAGGTTTTTCCAAAAATGGTATTTTGCTGCTTGGGGGGAATTTTGACTATGCTACTGTTAAGTATAATTCAGCCGGAACACAACAATGGGCGCAAAGATATAACGGATCCGGTAACGGTGATGACCGTTCTTATGGAATAGTTGTTGATAATAGTAATGATATAATAGTAACAGGCTCAATCCGAACAACTACATCATATGATTATGGAACCATTTATTATTACCCAAACGGAATACAGTATTGGGTTCGGAATTATAATGGTTCAGGTAACTCTACTGACCGTGCATATGCAATAGTAGTTGATAATTCAAATAATATTGTGGTAACGGGAGAAAGCCGAAATCCTGGTGGAACTACTGATTATGTCACTGTTAAATATCAGCCTAACGGCAATACGCGTTGGTCAAAGACCTACAACGGTTCCGGCAATGGCAATGACCGTGCTTATGCTATAGATGTTGATAATAATAATAACGTGTATGTAACAGGTGAAGCATCAGTTAGCAATCCCGGTGATAATACTACCTCGCCTGATTACGGTACCGTTAAATATGACGAAAATGGTAACTACCAATGGGATGCAACATATAACGGCACAGGAAATGGCGAAGACAGAGCTTATGCTATCGACGTTGATAATACTGACCAGGTTTACATATCCGGCTCAAGTCAAAATAGTAATCCAACAGGTTCTGAAGATTACACAACTATTAAATATCCAGGTACAAACAGTCCCGTTGTGATTACATCTAATAGCGTTCCATTAAGCAGTAATATATTTCAAAACTACCCAAATCCGTTTAATCCCGAAACAAAAATTAAGTTTGATGTGGATAAGAATGCGCCGGTAAAAATTTTAATCTACGATATGTATGGAGCGGAGATAAGCGAATTATTCAGCGGCAGGCTGAACCCGGGAACGTACCAGATTAGCTGGAATGCTAAAAATTATCCAAGCGGGGCATATTTTTACAGATTATTAATAGATGGTTCAATCATTACCAAAAAAATGATACTATTAAAATAGGATTTCTTTTTAATAGTACCCCCGAGAGAAAATCCGCCCCGAGCAATCGGGGTGGATTTTTTTTATGTCTTAAACATAAGCAAATATATTGTTAAATTAGCAATATATGTAGATAAGTGCTTCCTCTAAAAATGCACTAAGTATAAAGAAGCCATAAGTTTACGCCAAAAACTGCCTCTTTATAAAGGAACTTATTGTCATTACAAGGTATTTAGTTAAACAATGATTAAAAACATTATATTTGATTTAGGTAACGTTCTTGTTGACGTGCAGTATGAAAGATTCCGGAAAGTGATCTGTTCTAAAAATGTTACAGAAAAACAGTATGATGATTTCTTCCTTAATGGCAATTACAGGATAATGGGATATGAATCAGGTAAGATAAATACCGGGGAGTTTGTTTCCACGTGTATTAACGGCTTGAATCTTAGGATGAGTGAACAAGACTTTTCAAATGCATTTAATGATATGTTCGAGGAAATTACACCAATGAAGGAATTGGTTTTGAAATTGTCCCGGGATAAATCGCATAATCTCTTTTTGCTTTCAAATACGAGCCCGTTGCATTTTGAACACGCGATAAAAAGATTTGATTTTATAAATTCACTGCATAGTTTCGGTCTTTCATATGAGCTAAAATCACTAAAGCCTGAAAAAGAAATTTACGAACGGGCTATTAATCAATTTGGGGTAAACCCTGCGGAATGCCTTTTTATTGATGACCTTGCTGAAAATTGCGCGAGCGCTGAAAAGTTTGGAATAAAGACAATCGTTTACGATAAAAAGAATCACGAAGCATTTGTACCGAAGTTTGAAAAATTGATTCACTAGTTCACTAATTCACCAGTTAAATTATGCCTGTATCACCTGAAGAATTAAAAATAGGAAGCAATGCAATAAGCTTTAACTTACCGGGTGTTGATGGTAAGAATTATAAATTAGAAGACTATAAGGATAAAAAAGTTCTCTGTATAATATTTATGTGTAACCACTGTCCTTATGTAATAGCAGTTCAGCAGAGAATTAATCAGATTGCCAGGGATTACTCTAACAAATCTTTTGCACTTGTTGGTATAAATCCAAATGACCCTGAAGCATACCCGGAGGATTCATTTGAGAATATGAAGCTGCGTGCAAAGGAACAAGGCTTTGCTTTTCCTTACCTTTGGGACCAGACACAGGAAACTGCAAAGGCATATGACGCAGTTTGCACTCCAGATATTTACCTTTTTGATGAAAACAGGATACTGCACTACCGGGGCAGAATAGATGATAGCTGGAAAGATGAATCAAAAGTAACACGTAGAGAATTAAGAATGGCAATTGACTGCCTGCTTGAAGGAAAAGATATTGATTTTGAAACTGTTCCGCCTATGGGATGCAGTATTAAATGGCGCCATTACTGACCCCGAGCATTCGGGGGAGGGTCTCATAGACAAGAGCATAAATTTGATTTAATTTGTTATGCATATTGGTTATCATTACGTTTACATAATGACTAATAAATATAATAAAGTTTTATATACTGGCGTAACAGATGATTTATTAAAAAGAGTGTTAGAACATAAAAATAGACTGCGTGATGGTTTTACAAAGAAATATAATGCGGACAAACTGATTTATTTTGAAAAAATAGAAGGTGCATCAAAGGCTTTTGGCCAAATCAAAGGTTGGTTAAGAAAAAAGAAAATAGATTTAATAAATTTAATAAATCCGGAGTGGAAGGATTTGAGCTAATAATAATGGTTCTATCTGTAAGTTCCTTCGCTCCGCTCAGGAATGTTAATGTTTAATTTTCTATCAAAATTATTTCCATCGAAACACGAAAAAGATGTTAAAGGCATCCTGCCCGTAATTGAAGAGATCAATTCTTATTATGAAGAATATAAAAATCTTTCCGATGAAGAACTGAAGGCCAAAACACAGGAATTCCGCGAGCTTATTAAAAACAATACTCAGGAAATTGAAGATAGGCTAAAAGAGCTCAATGAAAATCTAAAAACAGATATAACTCATGACCAGAGACAGGAGATTTACGATGAAATTGAAGAACTCGAAAAATCACTTAAGGAAACGACGGAAGAGACACTAAACGAGATACTTCCCCAGGCATTTGCCGTTGTAAAGGATACATGCCGCAGGCTATACGGTAAAGAATGGATTGCAGCCGGCACGAAAGTGAGGTGGGAAATGATCCCCTATGATGTACAGTTAATAGGAGGTATAGTTCTTCACCAGGGAAAAATAGCCGAGATGGCAACAGGTGAAGGAAAAACACTGGTTGCTACCCTGCCAATGTATTTAAACGCCTTGCCGGGCAAAGGAGTGCATCTTGTAACTGTTAATGACTACCTTGCAAAACGTGATTCCGAATGGATGGGTGAGATATTCAAATTTCATGGCTTGACTGTGGGAGTTATTCTGAATGATATTGATAACGATAAGCGCCGTGATGCCTATAACTGCGATATTACTTACGGAACAAACAATGAGTTCGGGTTCGATTACCTGCGTGACAATATGGTTGTTGATGCTAAATTCATGGTTCAGCGCGGACACAATTATACTATTGTTGATGAAGTTGACTCTGTATTAATCGATGAGGCAAGAACACCGCTGATAATTTCCGGTCCGGTTGAAATGAGTGAGCATAAGTTTAATGAAATGAATCCAAGGGTTAAGAGAATTGTCGACTCACAAAAAAGCCTTGTTGCAAAAATGGTAGGTGAGGCCGAAGCGATATTAAATAAAGGAGATGCCGCCTCAAAGGACGAAATCCATCAGGCGGGAATTGCACTGTTAAGATCACACAGGGGGTTTCCGAAGAACAAAAAGCTTATGAAGCTTTTCTCAGAGCCATCCAATAAAACTCTGATGCAGCAAACTGAAATAGAGTTTATGCGCGATAACTCCAAGCGTATGCATGAAATTGACGATGAGCTTTATTTTGCTATTGATGAAAAAGGACATACAATTGACCTGACCGAAAAAGGGCGTGAATATCTTACCTCGGGCAATGAAGATAAAGATTTCTTTGTGCTCCCTGATATGGGAACCGAAATTGCGCATCTGGAACATGATGAAACTCTTACGGATGCCCAAAAGCTGGAAAAGAAGGATGCGCTTGCAGAATTGTATTCTCTAAGAAGCGACAGTTTACATACTGTGCAGCAGCTTTTACGCGCATACTCGTTATATGAAAAAGATGTTGAGTATGTTGTGCAGGATAATAAGGTTATGATTGTAGATGAATTCACAGGCAGGGTTTTAGCGGGCAGAAGATATTCGGAAGGATTGCACCAGGCGATAGAAGCAAAGGAAGGCGCTCATGTTGAAAAGGATACGCAGACTCTTGCAACGATAACACTCCAGAATTACTTCAGGATGTACAAAAAAATAGCGGGTATGACAGGAACTGCTGAAACGGAAGCGGGTGAGTTCCTTGATATTTACAAGCTTGATGTAGTTGTTATCCCGACCAACAGAGATTGCATCCGTAATGATGTTAATGACGTGATTTACAAGACCAAGCGCGAAAAATACAACGCAGTGATAAATGAAATTGAGGAGATGAAAAAAATTGGCCGGCCCGTGCTGGTTGGAACAACTTCCGTCGAGGTTTCAGAAACAATATCCCGGATGCTGAAGCGCAAAGGGGTTGCTCATGAAGTGTTAAACGCAAAGCAGCATCAGCGCGAAGCGCAAATAATCGCTAATGCCGGCTTAAGAGAAGCTATTACAATAGCAACTAACATGGCAGGCCGTGGTACAGATATTAAGCTTGGTCCGGGTGTCGCTGATCATGGCGGATTGCATATTATCGGAACCGAACGACACGAAGCAAGGCGTATTGATAGGCAGCTAAGGGGCCGTGCCGGCAGGCAGGGTGACCCGGGTTCATCTAAATTCTTCCTTTCGCTTGAAGATGACCTGATGAGACTTTTCGGAAGTGAAAGAATTTCCCGCGTGATGGAAAGGCTTGGTATCGAAGAAGGGGAAGCGATAGAGCATTCGATGATAACAAACTCAGTTGAGCGCGCGCAGAAAAAAGTTGAAGAAAATAACTTTGGTATCCGTAAAAGACTGCTTGAGTATGATAATGTTATGAACCAGCAGCGTGTTGTTATTTATGAAAAGAGAAGACAGGCATTGATGGGTGAAAGGCTCAAAGATGAAATATTCGATATGGCAGCCTCAACTGTTGATAATATCGTAGCAAAACATTATGAAGAGGCGGATATAGAGGGCTTAAGAGATGAAGTCCAGAGGACATTTGTTGTTGTGCTTAACGTTACGCCTGAAGAATTTCAGCAGCTTGGAGAAAGAGGGCTTGCTGATAAGATTCTTGGCCTTATCGCAGAGAACTACAAGCGTAAAGAAGAAAGATATGGGGTCGAGCTTGTTGCGCAGATCGAGCGGTTTGCTATGCTTTCTGTAATAGACGATAAATGGAAGGAACACCTGCGTGAAATGGATGACCTTAAGGAAGGTATTAACTTCCGCGCTTACGGGCAAAAGGATCCGCTTATTGAATACAAAAAGGATGGGTTTGACCTGTTTGCACAAATGCTTGAGGATATAAGCGTTGATGTTATCAATTTTGTGTTTAAGTTCACTGTGCAGGAACAGCCCGTTCCGCAGCAGCGCCAGCGTCAGCAGAGAATGACAACAATAAAAGCATCTGC
>DASXTZ010000270.1:0-8726 GCA_036505135.1 Ignavibacteria bacterium | reverse complement strand
AGTAGATGTCCCACCATTGATTTTATAGAATGAACAGGAATCTTATATGCATATTCGCCAAATACAGTTTTTATAGCAGCTGTTTCATTTTTATCGTTATAATAAGTGGAGGTACCATGCGCATTAACACAATCTATATCTGTTGGTTTCATATTTGCATCTGCCAGCGCAATCCTCATAGCCTCAGCCACGCCTTCTCCTTCAGGTGCAGGTTCGGTTATATGATGTGCATCAGCAGTTAAGCCAACTCCGGCTATTTCAGCGTAAATTCTTGCCCCTCTTGCCTTTGCAAATTCAAGCTCTTCAAGCACAAGTGTTGCACCGCCCTCACCCATTACAAAACCGTCACGTTCTTTATCGAACGGGCGTGATGCTTTTTCAGGATCGTGGTTTCTGGTCGAAAGTGCCTTCATCGAATTAAATCCGCCAACTCCCATCGGGCAGATAACTGCTTCAGAACCGCCCGTAACCATTACATCAGCATTTCCGCGCTGGATAAGTATTACCGAATCAATTACAGAGTGAGCGGAAGTTGTGCATGCCGATATGGTTGCATAATTAGGACCTTTAAGATTGAATCTCATCGAAATACGCCCGGCGGCTATATCAGCAATAAGCATCGGAATAAAAAACGGGCTTATACGGTCAGGGTTACCCTGCTTTTCATAAAGCTTCGTCTGCTCCTTGTGATATGTCCACATTCCACCGATACCGGAGCCGAATACAACTCCCGTGCGGTAGGGATCAAACTTAGAAAAATCTATACCGGAATCTACCACCGCCATTTCAGCCGAGGCAAGGGCAAACTGAGTGAACGGGTCAACCCGCTGCGCAAGCTTTCGGTCCATATAGTTAAGCGGATCGAATCCTTTTACCTCACAGGCAAATTTTGTATCAAAAAAAGTTGTATCAAAATAAGTTATAGGGGCAGCACCGGATTTTCCTGCAATTAAGTTTGACCAGAATTCTTCAACCGTATTACCAATTGGCGAAACAACACCGAGTCCGGTTATTACAACACGTCTTCTATTCATTTAAAAAAATTTTTAACTCGCAATTTTTGATTGAACGTAATTAATGGCGTCCCCTACAGTCTGTATCTTTTCCTGGTCTTCATCGGGAATCTGAATATTGAAGCGGTTTTCAAGCTCCATAATAAGCTCAACAGTATCAAGTGAATCAGCACCTAAATCATTGATAAAAGATGCATTTTCGGTTACTTTTGACTCTTCAACTCCTAGTTTTTCAACAATAGCTTCTTTAATTTGAGCGGCAACGTCAACAGCCATTATGAATACCTCCTATTTGTTTAAAGTTTTAGATTAATTACAAAAATAGTAAGATTTTTGGTAATTTTAAAGGGCACTAAGAAGTAGTGAAAATCCCAAAAATAATCATCACTTTTGTTCGGACCTAAAAAGTTGCAATTTTATGACCTGCGTCATACTATTTGATATAGCAAATGTGTTAATTTTACAATGTAGTTCAAAAAATATTCAAAGCTTGCCCTCTACCACGTCCTCGTGTCTGCTCGATGAGGCGGGCTAAACTGCTCTTGAAAGGGGAAATGATATGGCAGGTAAAAAGGAGAGGAAAATGATCCGCAAACAGGATGCTTTAAATTATCATGAACAGGGACGGCCGGGAAAAATTGAAGTTATGTCTACAAAACCCTGTACTACTCAACGAGAGCTGTCTCTCGCATATACACCCGGTGTTGCAGAACCCTGTCTTGAAATACAAAATAATTCAGAAGACGCTTACAGGTATACATCAAAAGGAAATTTAGTTGCGGTTATATCAAATGGCACAGCAGTTTTAGGATTAGGTAACATAGGCGCATTAGCCGGTAAACCTGTAATGGAAGGCAAGGGCGTGTTGTTCAAACGCTTTGCGGATATAGATGTGTTCGATATTGAGCTTAACACACTAGACCCTGATGAAATAATAAAAGCGGTTCAGCTTCTTGAGCCTACATTCGGCGGAATCAACCTTGAGGACATCAAGGCGCCGGAATGTTTCTACATTGAAGAGAAGCTAAAGGAAATTATGAATATCCCCGTCTTCCACGACGACCAGCACGGGACGGCAATTATCAGCGGTGCGGCTTTGCTGAATGCAGTTGAAGTTGTAAAGAAAAAATTAAAAGATGTGAGAGTAGTTTTCAGCGGCGCAGGTGCTGCGGGAATTGCGTGCGCAAAGCTTTATGAAAAGCTTGGTGTAAAAAGAGAAAACATGCTGCTGGTTGATACAAAAGGTGTTGTTCATAAAGGAAGAAAAGGAGGAATGAATCCCTACAAAGAATACTTTGCATTAGAAACTGAAAAAAGAACTCTGGCCGACGCAATGAAGGGCGCAGATGTTTTCTGCGGTGTATCGACGAAAGATGTTTTAACTAAGGAAATGGTTAAAACGATGGCAGATAATCCTATAGTATTTGCTATGGCAAACCCAGACCCGGAAATTACTTATGAAGATGCAGCCGGCGCAAGAGACGATATTATTATAGCGACCGGGCGCTCTGACTATCCGAACCAGGTTAATAACGTACTTGGTTTCCCGTTCATCTTCAGAGGCGCGCTTGATGTTAGAGCCACAGCTATAAATGATGAAATGAAGATTGCGGCATCGTATTCACTTGCTAAGCTTGCAAAGGAAGACGTACCCGATCTGGTACTGAGGGCCTACGGCGGAAAACGAATAGAATTCGGAAGAGAATACATAATACCGAAACCCTTTGATCCAAGAGTGCTTCTATGGGAAGCTCCCGCAGTTGCAAAGGCAGCAATGGAATCAGGTGTAGCTAAAAAACCTATCGAGGATTTTGAATATTATATATACCAGCTTGAATCGCGTCTTGGCCGCTCACACCAGGTTGCGAGGTTTTTCATACAGGCAGCACAGGCAGAGCCAAAACGCATAGTATTCCCGGAAGGCGATGAAGAAAAAATATTACGCGCCGCACAAATTATTTTAGATGAAAATATAGCAAAGCCAATTCTTATCGGGAATGAAGATGTGATAAAATCAAAAAGTGAAGAGCTTGGCCTGGTGCTTGATGGCGCTGAGATAATCAACCCGCTGCGGTCAGAGGATTATACTAACTATGTGGATATATTTTACAGAATGCGTCAAAGAAAGGGTATAACCATTCTCGATGCGAAACGCCTTATGAAAACTCCAAACACATTTGGCATGATGATGGTAAGAGAAGGCCATGCAGATGGATTGATATCCGGGCTAACGCAACACTATCCCGATACGGTAAAACCCGCTATTCAGATAATCGGCACAAAGGAAGGCGTGAAAAATATTGCCGGGCTTTACATGATGCTGTTTAAGAATGAAACAATCTTCATAGCTGATGCAACAGTAAACATAGATCCATCGGCAGAAGAGCTTGTTGATATAGCAGGCTTGGCTATTGATAAGGTTAAACAGCTTGATATTGTTCCTAAAGTTGCATTATTATCGTTCAGCAATTTTGGAAGCACCCGCCACCCGTTATCTGATAAAGTTCGCATTGCTGCTGAAATATTAAAGAAAAAATATCCCAATGTAGTAATAGAAGGCGAAATGCAGGCTGATACGGCATTAAATTCGGATGTACTGAATGAATTTTATCCGTTCTCAAATCTTAAGGAAAGAGCAAATGTCCTCATTTGCCCCGACCTTACCTCGGCAAACATTGCATATAAGATGCTGCAATGCCTTGGTAATGCAGTTGCAATCGGGCCGATCCTGCTTGGTATAAATAAGCCTGTTTATCTGCTCGCTCCCGGAAGCTACGTTGATGATATTGTAAACATTACTGCAATGGCTGTCTTTGAGGCACAAGGCAGTATGGAAAAGATAAAAAACCACTCAAAGCTTTTTAAAGACGCGATTTAGTTCAACACCTCAGCTCCCCTGTTTTTAGGAGGGGATACAGGGGTGGTCTGAAAACTCCTTTACCTCTGTTAATTAAATATAAATATTAATATTATTGCCGAAATAACATTTGTCATTCCTGCGAAGGCAGGTATCTAAGACATCATTTCAAAAAATGAAAATCACAACAATAATATTACTTATATTTATAACCATGACCTCATACTCACAGGAACTTTTATATGCTGTTGCAAAGGAGCCTACACCCGTTTTAAACACACCTGATTTTGTAGGCGTTTTCGGCGGAGTCGAAGGAATATCTGTTAAAACCGATGACCAGGGATTGATCAGGGAAATGGAATATGTTGCGCTTCCCGGAACTGTGTTCAGTCTGCTTGGTGAATTTGACCACGGCACCTACAAAATATATAAAGTTGAAATTAGCGAATATAAATATAACACCGAGCTTTATGTAGATAGCCGCTTTCTTGAGCTTTACGAAAAAAAGCCTCCGCCCAGGAAATGTGTCCTGCCTTCAATGGAAGAAATATACAAATATCTTGATAATGCTGTGGGAGCATCTTACATATGGGGAGGAAACTGCATAAAAGGAATCGATAAGCTCCTTGAACTGTATAAGCCAAAAGGTGATATAACAGATAAGACGAAAACTTGCTGGTCATTAAAAGGAGTTGACTGCTCAGGTTTAATGTATGAAGCAACTAATGGATGGACTGAGCGCAACACAAGCAAGCTTGTTAATTTCGGTGAGCCGGTTGAAATAGAGGGCTTAAGCGCTGAAGAAATTAAGACAAAGTTAAAGCCGTTCGATATGATGGTGTGGAATGGTCACGTTATTTATGTATATGATGAGAACACAGCAATACAAAGCGGGTTATCAAAGGGTGGAGTTGTTAAAACCGATTTGCTGGAAACTTTGCAAAAGCTAATTAAGGAAAGAACCCCGGTAAATGATTACAACGCATATACTGGTGATAGGTTTGTTGTAAGAAGATGGTACCCTGAAAGCAATTGAGAATTATCAATTAAGAATTAAGAATTAAAAGCAACAGCCTAATCACTGCATATTTCTATTTGTAATTCTTAATTTTTAATTGCTTTTAGAAGCCGGTTCATTATTGCCAGTCCAATTCCCTTTTCGGAAACTGCACCTGCATAAATTGTTTTAACTCCCAATGCATCGCAAACACGGAAGAATGCAAAAAGCTTTTTCGCATAATCATTCAGATCTTTTGCAAAGTAATATCTAACAAATTTAGATCGTAGATCTGCTGGTAGATTTCTAATTCCAATATATGCTTTTTTTCCTTTTGCATTCGTAATTTTTAATGGCTCCGCGCTTCGCGGTACGTAATTTTTAATTATCTTTAGTCTTGCCTCGGGTGCATAATGCCTGTACTTCTGTCCCGGACTTTTTACCCTCGCCGATTTAGGTGCAACACGTATTTTCTTATCAACTTGCTTAAGCTGCTCTAATGTAATTACACCCGGGCGAAGAATTACCGGCGGGTTTACTGTGCAATCTACAACCGTCGATTCAAGGCCGAATTTAGCATCAGGGCCCACAAGCACACATGGAATCCTTCCTTCGAAGTCCTGGAGAACGTGAATAAAGCTTGTTGGTGAGGGCGAACCGGAAATATTTGCCGATGGCGCTGCTATTGGGACTCCGCATGCTTTTATAAAATCTCTTGTTAGTTTTAATGATGGCATGCGGATTGCAATAGTATCAAGGCCCGCTGTTACAACATCAGGAACAATCTCATTTTTTTTTAGAATAACGGTAACAGGTCCGGGGAAAAACTTTTTAATTATCTTTTTTGCCGTATCAGTTACATCATACGATAAAACATAAATATCCTTCTTTGAAGTGACATGGACAATTAGCGGATTATCCTCGGGCCTGCCCTTTGCTTTAAAAATCTTTCGCACAGCCTTTTCATCATACGCATTCGCGCCCAGCCCGTAAACAGTCTCGGTTGGGAAAGCAACGACTTCTCCTTTTTTGATAAAGCTTGCGGCTTTAGTGATAGAGGTGGTTATTAGAGTTTTCACTCACAAAGTTAATTATTTGTAAGGATTGTTATGGTGAAAAAAAGCTCTACTTCCCAACTGGAAGGGGGTTAGGGATAATTCCTGCTACTTAAAAGTTATTCTTAATCTTCTGCTCCACAAACGTTGTAAACGCCAGCCAGAGGCTATCAATTGCCCAGCCAAAAGTTATATAAATTCCCCAAAGCATTATTAGTCCATAGCCATCGGTAATGTTATCATCAGCATGATAATAATAAGAAAGATACCACACAATAAGCGCAAACACAAACGAAACAGCTTTCTTTTTTACGTTTGCCCTGCCCTTGCGGGAAGTTAAATCAAACGGGTAATGCTCGTTTACGATTGCATAGGCAATTCTAAGCACAAACCCGGCAAGTATTAAAATATTCCATTGCATATATTTTTATGTCATTCTGAGCGTAGCGAAGAATCTCGTTAGGGCAAGATTATTAAAGTTAAATGAGACCCTTCGCTTCGCTCAGGGTGACAAATGTCTCCGTTTACTTTTTGCGTTTCAAGTTTATATTGTCGTAAACTGGAACGTATCATCATCAATAAAATCGCCGCCGCACTTTACGTCATTAAGGCCGAACTGGCCATCCTCGTTTCCGAAACATTGTATTAACCTGTTATTATCGGCCGATGAAATGGAAGCATCAGGCCTGCCCTGTATGAAAAGCCCGCAGCTTAAAAACTGTGAGTTCTCAAGGCTCAGGACAGGTGTTGCATTTTCCGCCTTAATGCTGAACACAGAGTTATAGCATTCCAGGCCGCGCAAGATAATGCTTGTGTCATCAGCAGGCTTAACAATTAAGTTTTGCAGCTTCGCGAACTGCCCGCCTGTCCATGTCCCGCTGTATGAAAATGAAACTTTGCACATAACTTTGCCAAGCCCGATAAGATCAATCTGCTTATACAGTGTTAATGCTTCATCATAACCAGTGTAGTTTGAATTATTCTTGTGCGGAGTGATGTAGATAGTCCACCGGTTCGTTCCTGATGGCGACTGCGAGTTGGCATAATCAATCGCTCCCTGTATAGTATTGTATCTTTTTCCCGTGACATTTGAAGCAAGCGCATAATCAACCAGCAGCACATTGCCGGAAAATATTAACAGCCTGTTCTGCAGTGAAAGGAAATTTGAATCGCAGTAGAACTTTGTTGCAGCGTCCTGGTCATCTTCGGGATTTTCGCAGTTAATTATGCGCTGAGTTGTTCCCATGTTAAGATGCCCGGTCATTGCAACCGAGCCGTCCTTCTTAATGTAGTTTGAAAGCGTGTTAGAAGCGGCATCTCCAAAGGTCCAAAACGTTCCGTAATCTGATTTCCAGCTTCCGCCTACAAACAGCCTGACAAGCTTATCTTCAACGTTGTCATTTTTGTATATGCCCGATGTTCCGGGAACAGTTTCACTAAGCGTGTAAAGGTCGGCCGAATAAGGGGCCTCACGCAGTGTAACAGTTTTTCCCGTATCAAGCTTTATTGCATTATTATCCGCTGTATCAACATAAAACAGCGGTATGCTAAATGTCTTTCCCATGTTCTTTAGTCCTGAGCGCAGCGAAGGATCTCATTCGGTGCGCGATAATTTTTAAATTATAAATTTTATATTTTCCGTATTCACAAACGTTACACTCTGCCTTTCACCGGGCTCATACCATTTCAGGTCAGGTTCAAGGTTTACGGTAGCAAATTGTATTACCGGTCCCTTATTATATTTTGCATCCGCTCCGCCCTTATGAATCCCCAGCTCAAAATTTGAATTGGCGGCGTAAACCTCAAACGTTCTAAGCGGAAAATCAATGCGCGGGGTCAATAATAATTGTCCTCCGCTGTTTGCAGCCTCAAGTACGGCTTTTATTTTGGTAAGGTCGGCAGAATCTATAAATTCATCATAGTGAAGCGTCCATATGATTTTAAAGCCAAGCCAGAACTGGTTAATAGAAATCTTCTTCGGGTCGCTGAGGTCTATAAGCTCATGCTCAATCTTGCGAAGCTCGTATGTTTCAATAAGCCCTTTGCTGTTGGTAAGCGAAAGGTCGTAAGTCTTAACTCCCCTATCAACAACAGTTTTGATGCGCGGGTATTTATATCCGTTTATTATCATACCTCACCCCCATCCCCTCTCCACATAGAGAGGGGAGCCATAATTTTAGAATTTACTATCAACATGCAAGAGTGTATTGAGTGCAACAGGAATAATAAGTATTTTTGTTTATTAATAAACATTCGTGCAATTGGTTAAAATTCGGATAAGTGAATTTATAATATTCGCGGCAGTGTTATGGCTTTTTTCCTGCAATGAAGAAGAAGCAACAAACAACACTCCCCCGTATGTTGATTCAAACGTTGTGCTAAGGTTTGACAGCCTTGTATTAGACGGCGACTCAACCCAATACCTGGAGAAATCATTCACCTTTTCCAAAAAATTACGCGAGATACAGTACCAGTTCTGGGGTGAAGAAAATTGCACTGACCTTAGCCACGCTTTCACATTTTTAAGTTTTCGAAGTACACTGGATAGCCAGGTAATACCATATCCTGAATTTGATTCAATACCCGTGTATGTTATGAATAGCATTATTTTCAAGGAAGGTGATAGCTGCCAGACTTTAACAGTAAAGATGGGAATTACAGACCCGCCGTTTGAAAATAAATATATTAAGATCAAGAATTTCAAGGCTTATTCAATTTTGAATTAAAAGCAGTTCTGCCTCATGTTTTTCAAGGTCAATATTGTTTATCTCGCTTATGTAATAAGTAAGGGTTTCACCGTCAGC
>DASXTZ010000269.1:0-9691 GCA_036505135.1 Ignavibacteria bacterium | reverse complement strand
GACATGTATTTGATGATGGACCCCAGCCGACAGGATTAAGGTATTGTATAAATTCGGCTGCATTGGATTTTGAAAAAAGTCAAAAGTGAAAAATTATTTAAATATTAGGTTTAAGAATTTTTAATCATTGCAGTAAATAAAGCGAAAACTTCGTTAGAAATTTTTGAGAGTTCTTCAATTTCTGCAAATGTGAAATATTCGATAGATAAGCAAATTTCGATTTGAGTATCGATTTCTACAAGCGATGGCCTTGAGACTTCAAAAAATCTTTTTCTTTCGTGTGCTGACTTCCTTGCGGCTCCTTCTGCAATATTTGATGTTATAGAGATAGCTGCTCTTCTAAGTTGTGAAGTCAGACAGTAAATTTCTTCCTTTGGTAGTTTTTTAGTTAAAATATAAATTTCTTTTACTAATAATAAGCTTTTTTTCCAAACGGACAGATTTTTGTGATTTAATTTAATCATGTAAAGATGAATTTTTAATTTTCGCCTTTTCACTTAAAGGCTTATTCTATGATTTTTTGCCTTTTGACTTTTCACTTTTGACTTAACAGGCTGATTCTATAAGGATATATCTCTGCAGTTACAATCCCGCTGTTTACTGCCGGGTCATTTGCTGTCAGCTCTTTGGCATGTTCAAGATTTTCTGCTTCAAATATTGCAATTCCGAACTTGCCGCTTGTTTCCGGGCCTGCTAAAACAAGTTTTCCTTTACTCATTAGATCCTGAAGATAAACGAAATGCTTCGACATGATACCGGCTTCTTCTTCAGTCATTGTTTCAGCGAAATTTTCTTTGCGGGGCCTTATTATATAGATAAAATGTTTTTTCTCATCCATGCTACTTGATACCAATAATAAAGCCGATAAGAATAATAGCCATAAGTACTATTACAAATAACAAATAAAACTGAGTGGTGTGGTTAAGTTTTCCCGGAAGCAAAATTATTTTGAATTTCTAAGCTTTTCTTTTGCAGAATTAATTTTTGCAGCTAATTCTTTCGAGTATTCAGGCTCAAGTTCAATCGCCTTTTCCCAATCCTTTACCGCTGCCGCGTAATTATTCAGCTTCAATGCAGAAAATCCTCTGTTATAGTACAAGTCTGCGTTATAAGAATTAAGGTTTATAGCCCTGCTGTAATCTGAATAGGCATTTTTAAAATCTTTTGAAAAGTAATAGCAGTTTCCCCGGTAAAAGTAAGATTTTTCATCACTGCTGTCGTATTCTACAACTTTGCTGAAATCTGATATTGCATTCTTATATTCTTTAAGCTTAAAACGTGCGTATCCCCTATTGTAATAGGCGGCAAAATCATTTGAAAATTTATCAAGATATTTAGTAAAATAAAATTCAGCCTCTTTATAATTTTCTTTTTCGGTAGCTTTTGTCCCGACTTCAAAATAATTTAACTGGTCTTCACTTTCAGTGATATTGGTTTTGGTACCAAGCAGGTTAAGTATCTCAGATACGGGCAGTGCAAAATACAGGCTGCCTTCGTGCTGTCCGCTCATGCTGAGGCCTATTAATTCGCCCGATGAGTTTACAACTGCTCCTCCGCTTGAGCCATCAGTTATTGGTGTTGTCATCTGTATTAACCTGATATTGTTTTCATCATTTCTAAAGCCGCTAATTATTCCTTCAGAGATGGAATTTTCATATCCTTCGGGACTGCCGATTGCATATATTCTTTGCCCGGGTTTTAGATTCGATCCGTTAACAGATTGCAGTGGTTTTAAAGATAAATTCTTCACTTTTAAAATAAGGATGTCCTTTTGCTCATCGCTAACAATTGTTTCCACATTCTTAAACTCGTTCGTGTAATGCTTTATCTCGATCTTATCAGCATCTTTACAAACATGATAGTTAGTCACAACCCAGCCATCATTGGAAATAACCACTCCGCTGCCCTGGTACATATTTCCGGTATTATCATAAGCAAGAACAACAACAACAGAGTTGTTGACCATATCATAAATCTTTTCAGCCGAAAGCTCCTGCTGTGAAAAGAGCGGACTTTTCACAAAGATAAGCGCGATGATAATTAAATATGTTATCTTTTGCCTTTTCATCAGCTATATTTTACTTTATAGTTCTCCTGCAACGTCAAATATATCAAAGAAATTGCGAGTATTACAAGGGCAATACTTAAGAGTCCTACCGGGTCGGCAATAGTCCTGGTTCCAGCATTAATTGAGTCAATCCACCCTTTAATATTTAAAAATAATGCCCATAATGTCATAATTGTCATAAAAACCATGGGAATTCCTACTATTATTTCCTCTTTATAACCCTTATTTAACTTTCTCACCCAGCTAAAAAGTCCAACGAGGCTTAAAGCGGCCAAAAGCTGGTTACTTGCTCCAAAAACAGGCCAAACAGCCATATATGAGGGAATTGGCTTACCATCAGGGCTTATCATAGAGGTACTTAACAAAACTGCTGGTATTAGCAGCGTAAGAAAAGTCGCCAGCACTTTGCCTTTATTTTCGCTGAATCCAAATAATTCCTGTACCAAATATCTTCCAAGCCGGGTTGTAACATCTATTGTATCGAAAACAAATGTTGCAAAAGCCAGCATTCCGAAGCTTATTGCAAAATTATACGGAATTCCTATTTGAGATATAAACTTACCGATACCAAGAGCAAACACAGTATCCGGAGTTGACCTGAAATCTGACGGCAACAAAATCATTACAGTGCTTAATGATATTAATGCTATTACTCCTTCAAGAAGCATTCCGCCATATCCAATAAGGGGAGCGTCACATTCGGATTTCAGCTGCTTGCTTGTTGTCCCGCTGCACACAATGCCATGAAAGCCGCTGCAGGCGCCGCAGGCAATTGTTATAAAAAGAACAGGGAACAACGGGCCTAATCTCTCGTTTGAAAAACCGCTGAATGTTGTGAAGTTCAAACTGATGTTGTTTTGAGCTGAACCGATAAATATTCCGACGATTCCGGCAATTAATATAATGTATAAAAATGCGCCTCCAAGAAACCCGCGCGGCTGCAATAAAAGCCACATTGGCAAAACAGATGCAATACCGCAGTATATCAGTATAACAAAATTCCATGTCGATGTGGGTTCAAGATATGCAAGAATGGAATTTCCAGTTCCTAATATGCTTGAGAGAGCAGGAATTGACACGGGGAACTTTTGCCCAACAATTATAATTACTCCTATGAGCAATATAAATAATGTAATGAGAAATCTCTTAAGAATAGTTTGAGTTTTTAAATTCCTTATTTTGGATTCGGCTAATTTCAGAGCGATCCCTAACAAAACAGCTAATGATAGATAAAGAATACTGCTTGTTGCGGTTCCGGCACCGATAACAGTATCAATTACGTTTCCTGCACCGTCTTTCACCTGCACATTATTAACAAATGCACGAGCAGTAACATCGGTAAAAGCAGTCAGTACATATATTAATGCCAGCCAGATGTACGAAATGAAAAAGAAGTAAGCTTTTGTACCGGTGTATTCTTTTACGACTTCGGCAACTGATTTTGCTTTATGTTTTACCGAGCCCACAAGTGTTGAAAAATCATGTACGGCTCCAATAAAAATATTACCAAGCACGATCCAAAGCAGTGCGGGCAGCCATCCGAATGCCAAGGCTGCTATTATTGGTCCAAAAATAGGGCCTGCGGCAGAAATAGCTGAAAAATGCTGGGCTAACAGATACCATTTATTTGTTGGAATATAGTCAACGCCATCATTTATCTCTGTTGCGGGAGTTTTGGCTTCGCAGTCCAGTTTATAGATCTTAGATATGGCTCTTGAATATATAAAATATGCCGCAATAAATAGTAACAGACATATAATTATGACTAAAGCTATCATTTTGTGCGATTTACTACCTTTACGGTATAAATATAATAATTTTATTTAATTTTTTGTCTGCAAGGAATACGTTAGCTAAAATAAGCAGTTTTAGGGTTTACCCAAATTCGATAACTTGACTATTTCGTAAAAAATCGCTAATTTTGAAGTTTCCAAAAATATTTAAATAGCATTTTTACACATAATAGCAAGGATTTTTTGTGCCTACAATCAACCAGTTAGTAAGAAAAGGAAGAAAAGTTTTAAAATATAAGAGTAAGTCTCCGGCACTGAACTCAAGCCCGCAAAAAAGGGGAGTGTGTACAAGAGTATATACCACAACACCTAAGAAACCAAATTCTGCCTTAAGAAAAGTAGCAAGAGTAAGACTCACAAATGGTGTTGAGGTAACCGCATACATTCCGGGTGAAGGACACAATCTGCAGGAACATTCAATTGTTTTGATAAGGGGAGGAAGAGTAAAAGATCTGCCGGGTGTTAGATATCATATTGTTCGGGGCGCAATAGATTCAAGCGGTGTTGCAGATAGAAAACAAGGGCGCTCAAAATACGGCGCAAAGAAAGTAAAAGCTGCAGCCCGCTAAAGCGAGGTCTCGCCACTTGCGGACAAAGTAAAATTTTTTAAAGGTAAAATAAGTTGAGAAGAAAACAAGCAGAAAAAAGATTAAGAAGGCCTGATAGAAAATATAACGATATTTTAGTCGGCAGGTTCATTAATTGTGTTATGAAAAGGGGTTTAAAGCAAACTGCCGAAAATGTTGTTTACGGTGCGTTTGATATTATTCATGAAAAATTGAATAACGAACCGCTTGATGTTTTTAAAAAGGCATTGCAAAATACCCAGCCGGTAATTGAAGTACGCTCAAGAAGGGTTGGCGGCGCTAATTACCAGGTTCCAACTGAAGTAAGGCCTGAACGCAGAACAGCCCTCGCTATAAAATGGATATTGACCTATGCACGCGAGAAAAAAGGAAAGTCTATGGCAGAAAAACTTGCCAATGAGTTAATGGCTGCGGCTAATAATGAGGGAAGCGCAGTAAAGAAAAAAGAGGACGTGCACAGAATGGCAGAAGCTAATAAGGCTTTTGCGCATTTCAGATGGTGATAACTGCAAGCGGCGGAAATAATAAATTACATATTAACAAAATTAAAATAAAATAGAAAAAGAGATTGCTTAATCCGCCAGCTGGCGGATTCGCAATTAAACACAAATGCCAAGAAAAGTTTCATTAGAAAAGACAAGAAATATCGGTATCATGGCTCACATCGATGCTGGTAAAACTACTACTACAGAACGAATTCTGTACTACACCGGCCGTTTGCACAGGATGGGTGAGGTACATGAAGGTGCAGCTACAATGGACTGGATGGAACAGGAAAAAGAAAGAGGCATTACTATTACAAGTGCAGCTACAACGTGTTTCTGGAAAGATCACAAAATTAATATTATTGATACACCCGGTCATGTAGATTTTACTGCTGAAGTTGAGCGTTCTTTGAGAGTTCTCGATGGAGCGGTTGCTTTATTTTGTGCGGTTGGAGGAGTTGAGCCGCAGTCTGAAACTGTTTGGAGACAAGCTGATAAATACGGTGTTCCAAGAATTGCGTTCGTTAACAAGATGGATAGAACAGGTGCAGATTTCTATAATGTTATTAACATGATGAAGGATAGGCTGAAAACTAATCCTGTTCCCATACAGCTTCCAATTGGGCAGGGTGAAATGTTTGTTGGGCAGATTGATCTGATAACAATGAAAGCGTTGATATATAATGCCGATACGTTGGGTCAAACCTGGGAAGAAAAAGAGATACCAAAATCACTTGTTGAAAAAGCCAAAGAATACAGGATAAAGCTTCTTGAAGCAGTCTCGGAAGAAGATGATACGCTATTGACAAAATATCTTGACGGTAAAGGAATTACCGATGAAGAAATCAAAAGAGTTTTAAGAAAAGCTACATTAAAAGCAAAGATTATTCCGGTTCTTTGCGGCTCATCGTTTAAGAACAAAGGAGTTCAGTCATTACTTGATGCGGTTATAGATTATCTTCCATGTCCGAAGGATATCGGAGAGGTTTGGGGTCATCATGTTCATAGTGATGACCATATTACAAGAGACGTTGATGACAAAGAAAAGTTTGCTGCTTTGGCATTTAAGATTATGACCGATCCATTTGTTGGCAAGCTTACATTTTTTAGAGTTTATTCAGGAACTTTGAAAGCGGGGTCTTATACTTTCAATCCTAACTCAAATAAGAAGGAAAGGATTGGAAGGCTGCTTCAGATGCATGCAAATCATCGGGAAGATATAGACGAAGTTCAAGCTGGTGATATTGCCGCAGCAATTGGTTTAAAACATACAAAAACAGGTGACACGTTGTGTGATGAATCCGATCCGATAATACTTGAAAGAATGACATTCCCTGAGCCGGTTATTACTATTGCAATTGAACCGAAAACTAAAGCTGACCAGGATAAGCTATCTGAATCACTTGGTAAGCTTGCTGAGGAAGACCCAACTTTAAAAATTTCTACTAATGAAGAGACGGGGCAAACTTTAATTGCGGGAATGGGTGAGCTACATCTTGAAATTATTGTCGATAGGCTTAAGAGGGAATTTAAAGTAGAAGCCAACATTGGTAAACCGCAAGTTGCTTATAAAGAGACAATAACCAAAAAAGTTGAGCAAGAAGGTAAATTTGTCAGACAATCTGGCGGCCGCGGGCAATTTGGGCATGTATGGATTACTATCGAACCTAATGAAAAAGGAAAAGGATTTGTATTTGAAAATAAAATTGTTGGTGGAGCAATACCAAGAGAATATATATCTCCGGTAGAAGAAGGTATAGAAGAAGCGATGAAAAATGGTGTTCTTGCAGGTTACCCCGTTGAAGACATAAAGGCGACTTTAATTGATGGTTCATTCCATGAGGTTGATTCATCAGAAATGGCATTTAAGATTGCAGGTTCTATGGCATTTAAGGGGGGTGCTCAAAAGGCGGGACCCATAATTCTGGAACCGATCATGAAAGTTGAAGTTACAACTCCTGATGAATATATGGGTGATATAATGGGTGACTTAAGCTCAAGAAGAGGTAAGATTGAAGGAATGACACAAAGAGCTGATGCACAAGTTATTAAGGCTATGGTTCCACTTTCTGAAATGTTTGGTTATGCAACTTCAATGCGGTCTATGACGCAGGGAAGAGCTATTTATAATATGGAATTTTCACACTATGAGGAAGTTCCGAAGTCAATTTCGGAACAAATCATTGAAAAATATAAAGGTAAAGAAGCCGTAACGGCTTAATCTGATTTCGGATTTTCGATATCGGATTTAAAAGAAAACGACATTTTTAGTGTTCTGTAAAAGATTTAAGGGTCAAATTCGCGAGGCGAAGAACTCGTCAATTTAGGTAACGAAAACGTTCTATAAAATCTCTGTTTATTGAGAGTCTTGGAAACAGAGATTTCCAACTGAATACTGGGCCAGTAGCTCAGTTGGTTAGAGCGCGTGCCTTATAAGCACGAGGTGGGAGGTTCGATCCCTCCCTGGCCCACTTTAAAACAAACAGAGAGTTTACAACACAAATTAAAATGAATAATAGAGAAAAAATAAATACTATCAACAAGGAGATCATCAAAAATGGCTAAAGAAAAATTCGATAGGTCTAAACCACATGTCAATATTGGAACTATCGGGCACGTAGATCACGGTAAAACTACACTTACCGCTGCGATAACAATGGCTCTTGCAAAGAAGGGCAAAGCAAAAGTAAGAGCATTTGATTCTATCGATAATGCGCCTGAAGAAAAAGCCAGGGGTATTACGATTGCAACTGCTCACGTAGAATATGAGACAGAAAAAAGACACTACGCACACGTTGACTGTCCGGGTCATGCAGATTATGTTAAGAACATGATCACCGGCGCAGCGCAAATGGATGGAGCAATCCTCGTGGTTGCTGCAAACGACGGTGCTATGCCCCAGACAAAAGAGCACATTCTTTTAGCCAGGCAGGTTGGCGTACCAAGAATAGTTGTATTCCTGAATAAGGTTGACATGATTTATGAGCAGGAAAAAACTCCGGAAGATGCCGAGCTGCTTCTTGAAGTAGTTGAATCCGAATTAAGGGATATATTAAAGAGCTATGAATTTCCCGGTGATGAAATTCCTATTATCAGGGGAAGCGCTTTAAAGGCTATGGAAATTGGTATTAAGGAAGGAACTAAAACTGATGATCCTGCTCTGAAATGCATTTATGACCTTATGGATGCAGTTGATAGCTATGTTCCGGAACCGACTCGTGAAATAGATAAACCGTTCCTGATGTCTGTTGAAGATGTATTTTCAATCACAGGACGCGGAACTGTTGCAACAGGAAGAGTTGAAAGAGGAAAAGTTAAAATTGGCGAGGAAGTTGAAGTAATAGGCTTAGGGCAGCATAAAAAATCCGTGGTTACGGGCGTTGAAATGTTCCAAAAGGAGCTTGATGAAGGAATTGCAGGTGACAATCTTGGCATTCTTTTAAGAGGTGTTGATAAGAAAGAAATCGAAAGAGGAATGGTTGTTGCAAAACCGAACTCGATAACACCACATAAAAAATTCAACTGCCAGGTTTATGTTCTTTCAAAGGAAGAAGGCGGAAGACATACACCATTTTTCAGTAATTACAGGCCTCAGTTCTATTTCAGGACAACTGACGTAACAGGTGTTATTAACCTGCCCGAAGGTGTTCAGATGATAATGCCCGGGGATAACATTGATAACCTGGCTGTTGAGCTGATAATGCCCATTGCAATGGAAGAAGGATTGCGTTTTGCTATCCGCGAAGGCGGCAGAACAGTGGGCGCAGGTGTTGTTACGAAAATAATTGAATAAAATCTAACCTGCCTGCAACAGGCAGGCGCAACAATAGGATAAAGTGGCTAACCAAAAAATAAGGATAAAGTTAAAGTCATACGACCACAGATTAATCGATAAGTGGACTGATAGGATTATTAAAACTATTAAATCAACCGGTGGAGTGGTATCGGGACCGATACCGCTTCCTACCAAGAAGTCGGTTTACACTGTATTAAGATCTCCGCACGTTGATAAAAAATCAAGGGAGCAGTTTGAAATCAGGTCTCATAAAAGAATTATAGACATACTTAATTCTAACAAAAAGACCGTTGATGCATTAACCAAACTGGATCCTCCCGGTGGCGTGTACATTGAAATAAAAACATAAGGAACAATGAAAGGTTTAATAGGGAAAAAAATCGGCATGACATCTGTATTTGCCGATGATGGAACAAGTATTTCCTGTACATTAATCGAAGCAGGACCATGCTATGTAACAGCAATTAAAACAAAAGAAGACGACGGCTACAACGCCGTTCAGCTTGGTTTTAAGGAAAGAAAAGAAAAAAGACTTGCAAAACCGCAGGTTAAAAACTTTCAGAAAAAAGACCTTCCGATATTAAGACATTTAATAGAAGTAAGGGACTTTGAAAATATCGACGAACTAAAAGTTGGAGATGTTTTAAAAGCCGATATTTTCAAAGCCGGTGAAACGATTAAAGTTACAGGAGTTTCCAAAGGAAAAGGATTTCAGGGAGTAGTAAAAAGACACGGTTTTGGGGGCGGTTCTAAAACCCACGGGCAAAGCGACAGGCAAAGAGCGCCTGGTTCAATTGGTGCAAGCTCGTATCCATCAAGGGTTTTTAAGGGACAAAGAATGGCCGGACGCACTGGCGGCGATAAAGTTACAATTAGAAACCTTAAGATAGTAAAAGTAATACCTGAATCTAATCTCATCCTTGTAAATGGAGCGATTCCCGGTGCTAATTCGCAAATAGTAG
>DASXTZ010000268.1:0-2770 GCA_036505135.1 Ignavibacteria bacterium | reverse complement strand
ATTTTTAGCTAGGGAAGCTATTTTAATGTTGATGAAAGTAGTCACTAAATACAGTAAAAAATGTCGATTTTTTTGGGGTGATTCTAATAATTATAAAAGTGTCGCCTACTTCCAACACAGGAGATTTTTTGTTAATTTATGATGATATCGGATTCCATAATTAACTTTAAACAAGATCATCTGGTGAGGGAATGTCAGTAATTGGATGAGTGAAATAAAGGTCATAGATACCCTGATATCCCTTTGATAAGAACATTAGATTTTCCTTTTCTAAAGTCGATTTCGAAACAGGAAGTCACTAAAATAGTCACTAAAGAGAGATTGCAAGAGAAAAAAGTGGCGAAATCTTGTCGGGATGGCAGGATTCGAACCTGCGGTCTCCTGCTCCCAAAGCAGGCGCGATAAACCGGGCTACGCTACATCCCGAAAACTAATCCGGGCGGAGTTTATGCCGCTAGAGGCGGTACTACATCCCGAAATCTGTGGACAGGGCCGGAATTGAATCCCGATTTCGGCGGGGACTTTTCAGTTTTTGTTCCTATTCGTTTTTTTACTGAAATTGCCATTTTTTCCTATCTTGTCCTACCAAAATCTCGGTTTATATGACCTCGGATATGACCTCCGAATCCAACCAAAATTTGGTTTATTATGATGTAAATATAACCTACTCCATATTAAGATGAAATATATTTTGACATTGGGAATTTGGGTTTCTAACGTCAGATACGATATAAATATGGTGAGGGTATTTTTGTAGGCGTTTTACTTTGATTATCTATTCAAATAATTTCTTAATCCCATACAATATAAGTGCACCTACCCCTAAAACAACTAATGGATTAGTATTTTGTTACTTCTTTTACTGGAAGTTCTTTAGGTGCTAATTCGGCTTTTGGTAATGGACGAGGTGTAAGTCCATGAAGCCCTTGACCCTTTGGAACTCCATAAAGAATTACGCAATCACTTGCGTGCTTCATCATAATTGCTGTCTGAGGGCAGGATAAGTTCTCCCCTTAGGCTTGCTTTGAATTCTTCAATTGATTTTTGGTCAGGCATAAAATTCTCCTTTGGATTAAATATTTTTAAATAATTTTATTATTTCAATTCTTCATGGAAAGATTGTATCAGCTCCGGAGTAAACTTGCTGAGCTTTACTGCTCTTGATTTGTTCCTCATTAGCGAGGGGACAGATAACAATGCTTCTTCCTCATTATCCGCTTCGACAATTGCCCAGCCTGTGCATATACCGCTTTCACAGCCCCATTCGAAATGAGTTATGTGGCCGTAAGCAACAAACTGGTCAAGCACGTGAAGGCAATCTTTTTTATCATGATTGGTTTTCTACTATAAATCTATGCATTTTTTTGAAGTTATTTTACAGCTCTACTATGTTCAGAATTTCCCGGTATGCTGATTCGCAAAGGGGTATGAATTTCTGATACCACTTCTGCCAGTCTTCCTGCCCCATCTTTGTTTTCATCGCGCCTTCCCATGCAGTTAAACTCTCCCATGTGTTTTCATAAATCAATGTGTATGAATGGCTGGTTACCAGGTCAGTCAGAAGCCTTGAATTTTCAAATCCGTACTTCATCATTAAATCTTTATTTTCTGCAAACAATGCTCTTGCATCCTTTGCTTTGCCGAATTTAAGGTAATAGATATTTCTTACAACTATCATTATTTTTATTCCTTTCAGTTATAATTTTTTAAAAATTTATTTTTTTCAGGTTTCATCATTGCTTTAATTTGCCTCCGAAGTTCGGCAGTATCTTTGTGTCCGTGTTCTTCGACGGCATGCCTCACCGGAATTGAATCCCGATTTCGTCGGGACTTTTCAGTTTTTGTTCCTATTCGTTTTTTCCTGAAAACGTCATTTTTTTCTATCTTGTCCTGCCAAAATCTTTGGTTATATGACCCCGGATATGACCTCCGAATCCTACCAAAATTTGGTTCATTATGATGTAAATATAGCCTGCTCCATATTAATATGAAATATATTTTGACACTATGAATTTGTTGTTATAACGTCAGATACGATATTTTTATGGTGAGGGTATTTTTTCTGGAAGAAACTTTTTATGGCATTCTGAAGCGTCTCATTTAATCTTCCCAAAAATCTTTATTAATAATTTTACCATTTGATTTTATCTCATATTTATCTGTCAATCCATCATCTTGATATTCTAAAACAGGAATATTTTTTTGATATGTTTGCTTTAATTGTAAATAAGATTGTTGTTTTTTCTTATCTCAAACTGATTAATTCGTTATTTAAGTTTGTTAAAAAACAGTCGGGGGATAAGCTGGTTGTAATTGCCTGCGGCGGAATTTCTTCAGTTGATGATGTTAAAGAAAAATTAGATATGGGAGCATCTCTTGTTCAGCTTTATACCGGGTTGATTTATGAAGGGCCTGGTTTAGTAAAAAACTGAAGAAGGGTGTAGTAAAACTATACTAAGTGTTTGCAAATTCCACAGTAGCCCTGACGTGGATTAAAGTCGTATCATAAGCTTTCACATTAATATCAGTTTGCTTTATCAATAAAGGTATTTCGGTACAGCCTAATATTATTCCTTGTGCGCCATCTTCTTCTAATTTTTTTATTATCTTAATATATCGCTTCTTTGTTTCGGACGAAAATACATCTTTGCTGAACTCATGGAATATTGAATGATTAATAAATTCTCTGTCACCCTCCTCAGGTATTATAGTTGATATTTCATGTTTGGAAAGGATATCTTTATAAAAAGATTTTTCCATAGTTGTTTTC
>DASXTZ010000267.1:0-2087 GCA_036505135.1 Ignavibacteria bacterium | reverse complement strand
GCAGACACCGTATTTATACAGCCCCAGATGAAATGAACGGTCATCAATTTGGTGACATGATTTTGAAAAAAAAGAATATGAATATTCCGAGATTGTTCCTCTGACACCGGGTGAATCATGCCATAAAGGTGCAATTAGTATAGCTGCACACCATAAAATGCAAAATGCTAAAATCGCAAAATAGATTACCTTCTGATATCTTTTTACTTCAGCCATAAAAAATAAAAACAGTAATCTTTTAAGATTACTGCTTTTTATAAAATTTAAAATCTAAATTAATTTATGACACAGTTCCCCCGAGCGGACGGGGTCAGGGTGAATCATTGGCCTTTGCGCTTGAATTTTTCGTCATCAAGCGTAAACATAACCGAAATTCTGTGTGTATTGCCAAGCTGGTCATTTGCATCAAATTTTGCAAACGAATAATCTATGTTCAGCTTTGGCAGCTTAACGCCGGCACCCAATGTTAATTGTTTAACGTCATTATAGCCTACTCTTATGGCGAATAAATCTTTAAATCCGTATTCAAGCCCTGCGTGCATATCGAAGCTTACAGGTCCTGCATGAACAAGCGACGCAAACTTGCGGTTTTCAAACCTCACATCAAAATCAACAGCCGGAGTTACTCTGCCGGTCTTAAATACTTCGATATCGTATGAGCCGCCAATCTTTGCAGTTGGTGTTATAAACTCTTTCCTTCCTGTATTCCAGGCCAGAAGCGTTGTAGTGAGATCCTGAAGGTTTGCGCCGACCCTGAATTTAGGCGAAACGCTGTAAATTGCGCCGACATCAAACCCGATGCCCCATGCCGAGCCATCATCAAGACTGCGGGAAATTACCTTCAAGTTTACACCGTATGAAAATTTTTCGCTGTGTTTTTTAGAATAAGTTGCTATGAAAGCCCAGTCAGCCGCATTAAAGAATCTGATCTTGCTGTAATCTAATCTTTCGCCGTTATCCAAATAACCGTTGTTGTTAAGGTCAATAAGTGCATTATTAGTATTGGGCACGTCGTCAACACCAAGCCTTATAACGCTAAGCCCCAAAGATACATTTGGACCCCAAGGGATAGCAACCGAGCCGTAATCATAATTAACAAGGTTGCCAAAGCGTTCATCGTGCATTAATGCGAACTGCGGGTAATCAATTTTTGAAAGCGCGCCGGGGTTCCAGTAACCGGCACTGACATCATTTACGAGCGAAACAAATGCTCCGCCCATACCAAGAGGCCTTCCGCCCACGCCAATTGCAAGGAATTCGCCGGCATATTTACTGCCAATACCCTGGGCAAAAACCGGTGCTGAAACAGCCAGGAATAATAGAGTTAGAAGGAAACTTCTACCGTTTAAGAAAAATAAACAGCTTTTTAGATTTTTCATTTTAAGCTTCAATTAATGTTATGAGCCTGCCAAAACAGACTGGTAAGTTAAAAAACAGAAGAAGTTTTTCGATAAATTCCTTTAAATTTTATACAAATAACGCTATAAATTTAAATTAGTCAAGGGAAAATTTGATGAAAAAATAACGTAAAAAAATTAAAATATTAAAGAAAAGAGCAAAAATACAACGTTTGGAATTTAAAATAATTGATAAAGCCTGATAAAAATTTACTCCTTGTCTATCATTATGGTAACAAAATCAAAAGGATAGCTTGAAATTATTTCTTTTTTAAACTTAATATCTGAAGGTAATAATTTTAAAGTATCTTCAACCTTTCTGACATTACCTCCTCTATCCATCTTTCGCAAAATAAAACCAATTATGTTTAAAGGATTTTTGGGAAGCATAGCATCGATAATTAATATTCTCCCCCCCTTTTTTGTAACTCTGAGCGTTTCTTCTATTGCTTTTTTAGCCTCATCGTTCTGTAAATGATGGTATAATCCAACTGAATATACAACATCAAAAGAATTGTCTATTAAAGAATCCATAGATACAGCAGAACCATGTATAAAAATACCGGGGTATTTCTTTCTGGCATGTTCTATATAATCTTTATTAAAATCAAGACCTGTGTATCGTTCGCCAAATAAAAGTGAATACTCACCTGTACCGCAGCCCTGGTCTAATATTTTCCCGGCGTTATC
>DASXTZ010000266.1:0-3335 GCA_036505135.1 Ignavibacteria bacterium | reverse complement strand
TTCCGCGACGAATAAAACACAGTTTATTGCCAATTCGTTTGATTTCAAATGATTTTATTGGCGTACCATCATCAAATTTCTTTTTGAAGTTCTTCTTATCAAGCTTAAAAGACATCGTCTTTTCATAGAATTTTGCTATGGGTCTGGGTTTTTTTAAAGTGATTTTTCCCATTGTTTCTACCTCCTCTTATAGGTTTTTTATATTATTTATTTTATCAAAACCATCTTTCTTGTTTCCTTAAAGTCACTGGCCTCTAGCTTATAATAGTAAATTCCGCTTGTATAACTTGAAGCGTCCCATTCAACTTCATACGTACCGGGTTTTAGTTCTTCATTTACGAGGGTTGTTATTTCTTTGCCGAGGATATCATAGATTGCCAAAATTACGTTACGTCCCGCCTTTTCTAAGGTGAGAGGAATGCTGAATCTGATTTTTGTAGAAGGATTAAACGGGTTTGGATAATTTTGTTCGAGACGGAACCCTGACGGGACATTGCTATTTATTGTAATTATTCCTATTGGTTCCTGCAATTTTATAACTTGACCGGAAGGGTTTATTGCATAAGCGTAAACTGTTCCGCCAATATAAATCAGGTCAATATTAAACAAATCTGTGATGCCGCTTGTATTCATAATGCTCCACGTTATACCCGCATCAGTGCTTTTACCGACACACCCGCTTATACCTATCTCTGACGTTAGATAGCAATAATTTGTTCCGTAAACCCATTTCACCCTGCTTACTATGCTTGATGAGACAGGTAGACTTGTATTTAATGTCGTCCATGTAAATCCACTATCTGTACTCCGCGATACAGTTGGTAAAGATATATTAGAAACTGTAATGCCTGTAGTTTTGTCGGAGCTCATAGCGAAACCTGCAACGTACGCGCCCGACATACCTATATCCTTGATACTCCAGGTTACACCCCCATCGGTAGTAAATATTACTCTTCTCGGGCCTGAAAAGCCTGAACCCCATCCATAAAATAAATTGTCTATACATACAACTGAATTGAATGCAGCATATCCACCCGTTGATATCGTACTTTGGGTAAACCAGGTGTTTCCGCCATTAGTTGTTTTAGCAACATAAAACGAATCACCGGGGTTCGGGGGGTCGCTTTGGGCAATTCCTATCATTGGTTCAGTCCTTGAAAAAACTATACCGTTAAAATACCCTTGAGTGCCGCCTGTGGATAATATTACAGACCAGGTAGTGCCACCATTTGTGGTTTTCCAAACTTTAGCATTGCCTCCAGCACCTCCGGGAGCGCCGACATCGCCAGCAAATATCAAGTTACCGTCAACTGCCCATACACAGCCCAATTCTGTCCCTGTCATATTTCCTGAGATATCAGTCCAGTTTACTCCGCTATTTGTTGATTTAAAGACTTTTGGGGAGCCGGTTGTTCCCCCCGCTACTACCAAACCGGTGGGATTGAAAACAGAAATATCGGGATAGCCAACGCCGGTAACGGTTCCCTGCAAAGTCCATTGGGCTTCGCAAATAATTGGTAATGAGAAGTAAAAGGCAAGTGAGATTATAGTAATCAATAATTTCATTATTTTATTCCCCTTTGGAAAATTTTTTTTCTGACCCCGCCCTGAGAAATTAATTCATCAAGCAGCTTTTCGTACTTCCTCATTTTTTGTAAAGCCGACTTCCATTTGTATCTTTTTACCAAAACATCATTAAGCGTAAGTTCGTATCTGTCTGCTGCATCCATTAGTTTTGACCGGAATTCGTCTGGCCACAGGTCGTCTTCATCTTGTTGAATAATTTTGGCGATTTTTCGGGCAATTTCAATTTTTTTAAAAATTTCTCGTTTTTTTGCCGCATTCAAAGCCTTTAGCATTTCAAATCATCTTCTTTCACGCAAAACTATTTTTTTGCGTTACCAATTTGTTACCGGATAACCAGAGGAAGGAGCTAACGAAAATTGAAAAATCAATATAAAAGCCGGAAAAATAAACTACTTAAGGGTTTTTTTAAAAATTTTTAAAAAAATTAAATTGTTTTTAAAGGATTTAGGAGGAGGAACTAACTTTTAGTAAGCTGTTCATATGATCAAGAGTTTTGTTATTTGGTCTTTCGCCAAGCTCTTTTTCATAAATGTTTAGCATTCTTTTATATGTCTGGCGTGCTGATTTACTCTTATTTAAATTAATAAAAGCTTCTACCATACAAGTAAAAGCGGTTTCATTAAGAGAGTCATATTTCAGGAGGTTTTCAGAATATTCTATTATCTCATCGTAGCTCCCCTCTGCATTTAGTAAATTCAGCATTAGCTCATACATTGAAATGAATTTATTAGAATATTCATTCCTTATATCTTCGCACCATAGTTCATAGAATCCTTCAAGAAATTCACCCTTGTAAATATTTATTGCGTTTCTGCATGCTTTAATTTTCATGCTAGCGTCTTTTTCTGTCGAGCGTGCGGTTTTATAATTTTGGTCGAATTCCATTGCATCAGATTTGTAATAGCAGTCAGGATTCAATTGAAGCATTTTACTCTCATATAATAAAATATTAAGGTATGGATTTTTAAAGACACTCCTTATA
Organism: Ignavibacteria bacterium; assembly: GCA_036505135.1. Taxonomy (GTDB): domain Bacteria; phylum Bacteroidota; class Ignavibacteria; order Tepidaquicellales; family OLB5; genus DASXTZ01. Next base: position 766 of record DASXTZ010000266.1, on the reverse strand, counting down.
TTAAAAATAGCCTGGCGGAAATTTTCATCAGCGGTTTCGGGCTTAATATCGGGATAGAAAATATTTATTAATTTATCTTTATTGTACTGTACTCCGGGATTGAGCATCATATTAGCAAGGACAGATTTTCCCTTTTTCTTACGCCATTTTGAATCGGGAACAGGTTCACCCCTGGAGGCGAATTGCAAACCGCCAAATGATGTCATTTTTATGTCATATAAAGTTTCAGCCTGCTCCTTCATTTTTATTTTGTATTCCGGGGAAGTCCACCCTGAATTCAAGTAAATGAAAAACTTCTCGAAACTTTCATGTATAGATTTCTTATACTGTTTTAATTCCGGGTTTGATAGTGCGAAATCAATTACTAACCTTGTTTTTAACACGTCTATTGGAAGAAAACCTTCTCCTTCCAGAAAGATTTTCAGGTATTTTGCAGCTAACCCGGGTAAATCTATATGTAAATAATAAATAGAAAGGTAAAGCGATGCTTGCTCGCTCCACTTATCCTTCGTTGTCACAAAATAAGAATAAGAATCAAGTAATTTTTCTTCAATTTGCGATGTTTGGCCATTCATCAACAAAAAAAGAGCTTCACGCAATTGAAGAATTTTCGTGTTAGATTTCCTATTAAGGGCCTTACAATATGTACGGTTTTTATCGAGATACTTCATGCAATTGACATGATCGTTTAAGTAATAATAGTTCATGAATAAGTAATCGGTAATAAACCATAAATGATACGGATCATTGTTTTTTTCAGCAATAC
>DASXTZ010000265.1:0-2409 GCA_036505135.1 Ignavibacteria bacterium | reverse complement strand
TTTTCCCGGCTTTAATTTCAACTACTCCGTCTCTGGTTAAGCCTGTTAGAAGCATCGTTCTTGGCTCAACAGTTCTAATATACCAAAACCTTGTTACAAGAATAGCGTAATCAGTTTCGCTGATTAATTTGTCTAACGATTTATTACTGCCAGCCATTACCAAATTAGAAGGAAACGCAATTGCAGGGCTGCCTGTTTTTTCCGCCCAAAACCGGTTTCTATGAAGATTCTTCAATATACCGTCTTCAAACCAAATCGCTTTATTTCTTGGCAAACCCTCGGAAGTAAAAGTTATAGATGGTGCGTGGTCATCTGCCGGATCAGAATATAGAAGAACCTTCTTGCTTACCAGTTCCTCCCCTATTTTATTGCCGCCGTCAGATTTAGAGAAAAAGCTTCGTCCTTCATCAGCACTGCGGGAATTCATAAAAGCTAAACATAGAGATACCATGTCTGCAACGGCTGAAGATTCAAGTATAACAGTATAATGACCCGGTTTTATTTCAGCAGGATTACGGGATAATAATGAGCGCTTTGTTACCCAGTCAGAAAGGGGCTTATAATCGAGCTTTTTAATATTTACATATTGTTTTTCAAATCTGCCTGAGCCAGTTCCATCTTTTGTTCTGACTGTTGATGATAAACCGCCAATAGTATTTTTATTATAAACAAAGAGTCCGTTTGAATTCTTAGTTGCAGTAAAATTTGTAGAATTCTCAAAATAACCGGCCGATATCACATTATTTTTAACAGATTCATCTATGATATAGGAAAGATATGATGCTCTGTCATTTGATTTTAAATTTTCAGTATTAGGTGAGTAGTTTTTTGCCTCCATATATGTTTGAGGAGTTAAAGGGGTCATAAATTCTTTATTATCCGGTGAAAGGCGGGCAATTTGTTCGGATTTAAATACTGCACTTTGTATTGATTCATCGTCGAATTTATTCAACGTCACAGTTCCGACCTTTTTCCCAAAATTGCTGGTAATGGTAACCGATAATGAATCTGAAAAACCGTTTGTGGTCACTGAATTAACCGCAAATCTTAAATTGTAAGTATTACCCCCGCGCAATGTTAAAACAACTGAATCGGCAGTGGAGTATTTTTGTATTTTCTCAAGCAGGCGATTTGATTCATTCTCATCAAGTATCAAGTTGTTATTCAGCCTCCTTCAATAGCATTCCCGCGAAAACGGGAATCCAGTAATCAAAAATTTCTAATTTATTTAAATTTCATTCTTAGTACTTTTGTCATATATAGTCAAATATCTTTTCTGCTATAATAATAGATTCCCACTTCAGTGGGAATTTGTAATAACCTATTCAGCCTCCTTGCTTGTATTAAGTATATTTACTTTTCTGAACCTTGCCGGAGAGGAACCATGGCTAACAGGTGAGACCTGCCCGGGTTCACCTTTTCCGCAGGTAAACGAACCTCCAAGCTTATATTCGGTTTCATCGCAAACTGCATCGCATGAATTCCAAAAATCTACGGTGTTTCCCTGGTAAGCGACATCCCTTAACATTCCGATTATCTTTCCATTTTTAATTTCCCAAAACTCCTGGCCCGTAAACTGAAAGTTATACCTTTGCATATCTATGCTCCAGCTTCCATCGCCTTTTATATAAATGCCATCTTCGGTATCAGAAATCAAATCGTTTAATGAAAGTTTTTTGCTGCCGGGCTGAAGCGACACATTTGGCATTCTCTGAATAGGAAAATGTTCCCAACTATCAGCATAAGCGCAGCCATTTGATGTGGATTCATTAATGTATTTTGCCATTTCACGGGTTGTCTGGTACCCGACAAAGGTGCCATTCTTTATAATATCCCATTCAGTGGTTTTTACACCATCGTCATCAAAACCCCTGGTAGCAAGTCCATCTTTTTGTGTCCTATCTCCCTTAATATTGATATATTCGCTGCCGTATTGAAGTTTTCCAAGCTTATCCTTTGTCATAAAGCTTGTTCCGGCGTAATTTGCTTCGAACCCAAGCGCCCTGTCAAGCTCGGTTGGATGCCCGCAGGATTCATGTATAGTCAGCCATAAATGTGACGGGTCTAAAATAATATCTTTTTTACTTGGTTCAACCGACCTGGCTTTCTGTTTCATCTTTGTATGCTCAACGGCTTCCTCTACGTCTTTCAAGAAATCGAATTCTTCAATATATTCATATCCTTTACCTATAGGCACTGTGAATGATTCTCTTGAATCAAACAAGCCGGATTCTTTATCTATAACAGTAACTTCAAATATAGGATACAATCTATATAGGTTCTGTTTTATGTATGAGCCTTCTGATGATGCAAAATATTTCCATTCGTTAACAGCAAAAATATTTGAAGAGCAAAAATTTGCACCAAGCGACTTAGCTTTTTCATTAATCCCAAGCAGCAGGCTTATTT
>DASXTZ010000264.1:0-1725 GCA_036505135.1 Ignavibacteria bacterium | reverse complement strand
ATTTTTATAAAGTGGAAAATCACTTGTATTTACATCATATATCTGTAATCCCAGATCATTATTAACTACATATAAGTATCCGTTATCAATGACAATTTTTTTGATTTTCCCGTTTATGCTAATGGTATTTTTAAGAACTGGTTCCCGGTGTTTAGTGATATCATATAGCTTAATTCCTCCAAAATTACCGGCAACATATGCATATCTCCCGGTAAATGCAGCACTGGTTACACCCGTGATACTCTCATATGATGTTAGATTGATTTTATATGGATCGGATGTATAAAAGCTTGCCAAGTTTCCATTTGCTAAGATATAAGCCTTATCTTCATACAGAAGAATATCCGTAGGCTCGTCAGAAACTGTTACATCATTTATTAATGTTAAGTATACCTGATTAGAAAAACTATTTGCTGTTATGGTGAAACAGATGAAGGTGATGAGAATGTTCGATTTTAACATAACCCATATCTCTAGGTTAAATCAAAAATGTTTAATTATTCTTTGACAAGAAATGCAAATTGTTGGTTATTTCAAGGTAAAGTGATAATTAGAATCTAAGAAGCCTATCCCCTCTCTATGGCGCCTGCCGCGCCACGCGGTATGGAGAGGGGTTAGGATAGAGGTATCAAAGCACGCTTTTAATTCTCTTAATTGCCTCGTTGATATTTTCAACGGAATTTGCGTATGAGAAACGCAGGAAGCCTTCTCCAAATTTGCCGAATGATGTTCCTGCAAGACATGCTACACCTGCCTCATATAAAAGTTTATCTGCCAGGTCCTTTGACGTGTATCCCGTTTTTGTAATTCTTGGAAAAGCATAAAAAGCGCCATCAGGGACAAGGCATTCGAATCCTTTTATACTGTTTAATCCTTCTACAATTACATCTCTGCGGCGCCTGAACTCCTTCACCATTTTATCAACTTCATCCTGCGGGCCGTTTAATGCTTCTATACATGCTTGCTGAACAAAGGCATTTGTACATGAATTGCTGTTTACCATCAGCTTTGAGATTACAGGTGAAAGCTCAGTATTCATAACGCCGTATCCTGCCCGCCAGCCGGTCATTGCGTAGGTCTTTGAAAAACCATCAAGAATTATTGTTCTCTCCTTAAATCCCGGCAGTTTTGCAATTGAAAATACTTCCGGCACATCATAAGTAATTCTTGAGTAAATCTCATCTGATAAAATAAATGTATCCCTGTTCTTCAATATTTCAGCCATTGCTTCGATGTCGGCTTTTGGAATAGTTTTACCCGTGGGATTGCCCGGAGTATTAATGATAACCAGTTTAGTCCTGTTTGTAACCAGTTTTTCGAAGTCTTTAAGGTCAACTTTGAACTCATTTTCCATTTTTAATTGCAGTGGTACGGCTGTACCCCCAACAAAGTTTATCATGGATTCATATATAGGAAATCCCGGGTTAGGATAGATTACCTCATCGCCTTTTTGAATAAGTGCGAGTATTATGAAGAACATTATGGGTTTTGCACCCGGTGTCATTACGACGTTTTCAGCAGTAAATTCAAGACATCTTGTCCTTGAAATATAATCTGCGATCGCTTTTCTTACATCCATAAGTCCGGGAGCAGGCGTATAATGTGTATTTCCTGCCTGTATGGATTTTATAGCTGCATCACAAATATTTTTGGGTGTAGTAAAGTCAGGTTCTCCAATCTGGAGATGTATAATGTGTTTTCCTTCAGCTTCCAGTGCCCTTGCTC
>DASXTZ010000263.1:0-8121 GCA_036505135.1 Ignavibacteria bacterium | reverse complement strand
CAACATAAGAAGTTGCTCCTGACCAATCGCGCCTGAACTTCGGGAGATTTTTAAGCTCCTGCGCTAGCGCTATTTGCAGGTGGTGGCCGGGAACTGCCTCGTGAAGCGCAAGGGCTGTCATTTCATATTTAGGACGTGCATTAAGATTAAATGTATTTACATAAAAATAACCGGGCCTTTTGCCGTCTTCAGGAGCTGGGAAATAATATGCGGCAGGCGCAGTTTCTGCCATGTATTCTTCTATCTCCCTCAGATCGTATCCGGTTTCAGGAAGTCTGCCAAATAAGTCAGGAAGCCTTGAATCCATTTTGTTTAAAATCTTTCTATATCCGTCCAGCAGATCATTTTTATCGGTAAAATAAAATGAAGGGTCGGTTCTTAGATAATGATTAAATTCCTCAATTGTTCCTTTAAATTTAATATCATTTATGAGCTGTTCCATTTCGGCTTTAATCCTTGCCACTTCTTCTAGACCTGTTTTATGGATTTCTTCGGGAGCAAGCTCTAGTGAGGTAAAGTCTTTTATAAAATGTTTATAGCGTTCTTCTCCGTCAGGAAGCGACCATATACCCGCTTCCCTGCGGCATTTAGGCAAATATTCATGTTTAATGAAATCATATAATCTTTTGTAAGAAGGATAAATTTTCCCTTTTATTGAATTCAGAATCTGCTGCTTTATTTCAGGATGTATGTCGTCAGAATTTTTACAGTTCAGATAGAAAATAGAATCTTCGGGTTCTGTATTATGTAAGTTTTCAAATTGGGGAAGTGTTTGCTGAATAATAAAATCCGGCATAACAATACCCGATCCCATTCCCAGGCGCTGGTTTCCTATAGTATCGCTAACTTGTTTATCAAAGCCTTCAATCCTTTTCAAATACTTTAATGCTTCATCATCATAGCTGCATGGCTGGAATTGAGCAAGTGTTGCAAAGCCTATTTGCAGCCCGCCTTGCTGCCATATAGTGGAATAATGCAGATCGAACGGTTCACTTTTCAGAAAAGCATCAATTCCATATTTAAACATATCATAATTTAATTTATCATCATTGTCGAGTGCTTCATAATTAATCGCCGAAAGCTTTTTTAAAAATGTCTTATTAGAATTGAATATATGCTTAACATTTTCATCGGAAAGGTCTGAAAGCCTGTCATCATACAAATGAAAACCTTCGAATGTTGCAAGCTCAGGATGGGTCAGGTAAATAAAGTCGTCGTATTCTTTAAATAAATCCCAAAGCTTTTGGTGGTTTTGGTCCTGCATAGAAATTAACATTTTAGAACAGAATAATTTTCGGAAAATTGTTCTTATCGGATAGATATTATTTTAATTTAGATGTCACCCACTCGTTAATTTTTTTCTCTAACAGAGGAAGGGGGATCGCGCCGTTTTTTAAAACGTTATCATGAAACTCTTTAACATCAAAACGGGGGCCTAGCTTTTCTTCAGCCATTTTACGAAGTTCTTTAATTTTCATTTCACCCAATTTATATGCCAGAGCCTGCCCCGGCCATGAGATATACCTGTCTATTTCAGATTGTATGTCCTGGTCCGAATTAGGTGTATATTTTCTCATGAATTCATAAGCCTGTTCCCTTGTCCATCTTTTTTCATGTATTCCGGTATCTACAACCAATCGGCAAGCGCGCCACATTTCAAATGTCAAAGCGCCATAGCGCTGGTACAGGTCTTCATACATACCCGCCTCATAACCTAAATATTCAGCGTATAAGCCCCAGCCCTCTACAAAGGCTGTCACACTCAAATCGCGCCTGAACTTAGGCATATTTTTCAGCTCCTGTGCGATTGAAATCTGCAGATGATGACCCGGCACAGCTTCATGCAATGCAAGAGAGGTCATGGTATACTTTGGTCTTGAAGGAAGACTGTATGTGTTAACATAAAAATATCCTGGGCGTGACCGGTCTAGAGGAGCAGAATAATAATATGCAGCAGGCGCAGATTTTGCCCGGAACTCCTCCATTTCGAATAAATCATATTTTGCCTCGGGCAGCTTTCCGAATAAATCAGGCAGCTTTGAATCCATTTTACTAAGTATAACTCTGAACCCATCCATCAAATCCTTTTTATCGGAATAATAAAATTGCGGGTCAGTTTTTATGAAAGTATTAAATTCATCAAGGGTGCCTTTAAACCCTATCTGGTCTTTCAGCATTTCCATTTCACCGCGGATCCGCTCAACTTCTTTTAGTCCAATGTTATGTATTTCGTCTGCAGTTAAATCCAGAGTGGTATAATACTTTATTGCATTTTCATATCGATCCTTTCCATCAGGAAGGGACCATACCCCGGCATCTTTCCTGCCGTTTGGAAGGTAATCGTTTTTTACGAAATCATACAGTTTTTTATAAGCAGGATTAATATTATTTTGAATAACATCTATTAATTCTTTTGAAACTTTTTCCTTCTCTTCTGCTGTAAGATTATTTTCTTTATTAAAAGGCGAATAGAAGATGGATTTTTCAGGCTCAACATTCATCACACTTTCCATCTGGGGCAACGTTTGCTCAATAATAAAAACCGGCGGCACAAACCCAAGGCTCATGCCCTTTTTCATATTGCCAATCACATCATTAACCTGCTTTTCAAATCCTCTCAGACGCTTGAAATATTTTTGATACTCTTCATATGTTGAAGTCGGCTGTATATTTACAAGCTGGGGTAATCCTATATGTATTCCGTTTTGCTGCCCAATTGGTAAGTAATGCCAATTGAACCGTTCGCCGTCGACATCTTGCTCTAATGACCTTTTGAAAAGGTCAAAGTTCAGCTTATTATCTTCACTTAATGAGCTATAGTCAATTGCAAGAAGTTCTTTATCAAAATTTCTAATTGCATCATAATAAGCATGCACGGCATTTTCTGAAAGGTCATCTAACTGGTCATCCCATCTGTGATCGCCTTCATAAGTTGCCCGAACGGGATCATTTTGCAGGTTAAACTCATCATACCGCTCAAATAGCTGGTTTAACTGCTCATTTGAATCAGGAAGCTGCCGGTAATTTAAAGAGGCCGCAAAAATAAAATTGAGGGCAAATAACAAAGTGTACTTCATTTTATTTCTTCTTTATGAAAGACTTAATCCTATTTGTGATTTTAGAATCGCGAGGCAGGGTAACTAATTTATTGTAACTCATTAATATTGCAATTGATCTTGTACTTTCAAATTTACTTAAAGTTATTTTAAGCATACTCATTATGGGAACAGACAGAATCATCCCAACTATTCCCCACACATAACCCCAGAATATGAGAGAAAGTAAAAGCAGCAGCGGGCTAAGATCAAGCTGATCGCCTAAATATTTAGGTTCAAGAATATTGCCAATTACATTCTGAACAACAATTAATAGAATAACAATAATGATCGGAGTTATAATACTATCAAATTGAAGCAGGGCGGTAAGAGTGGGCAAAATAGTTGAAATAAGCGAACCGATGTTTGGAATGTAGTGGCTGAAAAAACATAAAAAGGCCCAGACTAAATAAAAATCGACCCCAAACAGCCATAATATCGTCCCAAAGATTATAGCTTGCAGCAAATTGATCAAAGTTTTGCCGACAATATATTTTTTTACCTCCGCAAATATTTCGTTTACGCTATCTGAAATATTTTTAGCCCGTTCTGCGGAGAATGCCATTTTGATACGTTCCCTGATGCTTCCAAGCTCTGAGAGTAAAAAAACTATATATATTAAAATAAGAATGAAATCCCCGAAAATCCCTAATACACTTGAAAAAATTCCGGTTAATGCTGAAGTTATTGAACCTTCCATTAAAAGGTTCTTAATTTTAAGAGATTCATTTAATTTTTGTACTTCCTCTTCCGAAAGGTTTAAGTTTCCGATTATCGATGTAATAAGGACTCTGAATTTTTGCTCATATCTTGGCAGGTCAGCTGAAAATGTATTTATACTGGTAACAACAAAAAGGCTTGTTAGGTTTGATATCAGAATAATTATGAGGATTACTAAAATAATTGCTGCAAAGCCTGGAATTTTTTTGCTTCTTAAAAAATTATACAGCGGTTCAAATATAAATGTTAATATTAATGCGATAAAAAAAGGGATTAAAATAGTTTTAAGCTCTCTAAGAACTACAAATGAAAAAACAATTATAGCAATAGAAGCTAGGATGCCAAGTGCTCTGCTGTAACGTTCTTTCATTTAACGAAAATAGTTAAAATTTGTGATTAATTCTCTTACTTTATACTTTTTTCCGGTTAGCGCAAACACTGCAATGAATCATTTCTTCACGTATGCTTCAACGCCGCTCTCTGAGAATTTTAATTCAAAATTATTTAAAAAATCTGGATTGTTTTTAACAGCTTCGTAAATTTTATCATTAGGTGCATCTTTATAAACCAATACCCAGTTGACATATTGACTTGGAGTATTCATTACCCGTTCTGCAATTTTATAAGTATGAAATGTAATTCTATCATCTAAATCTATCCCTGTCCATGGGTACAATGCAAATATCAAATTATCATAAAGAATTTTTCCGCCTTTATAATTATACTTTAAGAAGAATGACAAATCTTCACTTGGTTTGCTGTATGAGTATTCTGCCTCTGCAATTGAAGGGATATACGCCGGGAAATCATCAAAGAATTTTAATTGCTGGATTATAAAAATATAAGCAAGCAGCAAATATAAAAATATTTTGAGCCTTTTCCATTTTAATAAATAGGAGGCGGTTATTCCTGAAAAAACTGCAATAGCAGGGAATAAATACAAACCATACCTGCTGTTAAAATATCCTGCAGGTTCTGAATCGGGCAATTCAATTATTAGTTGTCCTTTAAGCAATAATATTAGTGTAGTAGGCAATGCAACCCATAATAAATATACCGGTAGTGATTTTGCAGATAATTTGTTCTTTAATATATAAATTATCAGCCCAATGAACCCCATTATTGTATATAATTTTCCTGAATACAATAAAACGGAACTAAGATACACTTTTGCAGATAACCAGAAATTATTCTTGGTTAACAGTCTTCCCTGATCCTCATAATATTCCAGTTGGTGCAGGGTTGAAAACCTCCCTCTGGAAAATTCAAGAGGGTCGCCATACCATATCCAGTTATACAAAAACCATGATATGATAAGAAATATCGGAGGGAGTCCAAAAATTAATGTGTGCTCTACAGGCTTATCTTTATCATATATGCAAATGACAAACACTATTACAATTGCTGCCAGCGCCACAGGCCATGCATCATACCGGGTTCCAACGCTAAAACAAATAAATATCGAAGAATAAATCAGGTGCATTATTTTGTTTTCAATAGCCCATGTAAGTAAGAAATAAAAGCTGCATATCAGGAACGTAAGGTAAAATTGTTCTGTCATTGATGTTGTTTGGAAATAAAGAATATTGTAATTGAATACAAACATTAAAAAACCAAACCACGTAGCCTCAGCATTTTTAGTTAATTTTTTTATTGATAAAAATATAAAAATAGCGCATATAACAAATGAAGGAAAGTTTACAATACTGGCCGCTAAACCTGTTTCCCAAAGAAAATCTATATAGGAAAATGGCATTAAAATTAAATTAGGAACAGGCAGCCAAACAGTCCCCATTTGATTAATCATTCCCGGAGTGTTTGAGTCAAAAAACCTCCTGGCAGCCTCCAATCTGAAAATAGAATCTCTGTATGCAAAATTATAATTGTAATGATAAGAGAGTATCTGTGATGCTAAACCTAATGAAATTGCAATAAGAACTGCAAAAATCAAATAATGTTTTTGAGTACTATTAGAATTTGTTATTTCAGAAGAATTATTTTTAATCATTTGGCACTCCTCTCCATGTGGAGAGGAGTAGGGCGAGGTTTTTATTCAACTTTAAACAATGCGCTTATTGATTGATTCTCGTTTGTCCTTATTATTGCATTGGCAAATAATTTTGAAACATCAAGTATCTCGATCTTTTTCGATTTAATGCTGTTCAGGGGAATTGTATTTGAAACAACAAGCTTGGCCAGGCTCGAGTTTTCGATGCGCTGAATCGCCTGTCCCGATAAAATCGGATGTGTTGCCGCGCCATATATATCTTGTGCACCGGATTTCTTTAGTGCTTCAACAGCAGCAGTAAATGTATTTGCAGTATCAATTAAATCATCTATAAGAAGGACATTTTTACTTTTAACATCTCCGATAATGTTCATTACTTCGGCAACATTGGGCCGCGGACGCCGTTTATCTATCAATACAAGGTCAGCGCTTAGCTCTTTAGCATAAACCCTCGCCCGTTTTGAACCGCCTACATCAGGTGCGGCTACTGCAAGATTTTTTAGCTTCTTATGCTTGAAGTATTTTAAAAATAATACTGATGCATATAAATGGTCAACAGGAATATCAAAAAATCCCTGCAATTGCGGAGCGTGCAGGTCCATAGTTATTATTCTATCAGCTCCTGCCTGGGTTAAAAGATTTGCCAGCAGCTTGGCAGTGATAGATACCCGGGGCATATCTTTTCTATCCTGCCTTGCATAGCCAAAATAAGGTATTACTGCAGTGATCCTGTTGGCTGAAGCTCTTACTGCAGCATCTATCATTATCAGAAGCTCCATTATATGATCGGCAGGGGGGTTGGTTGATTGAACCACATATACATCTTTTCCGCGGATATTATCGTTATATCTTACCCAAATTTCACCGTCGCTAAAATTAACAATTCTGCACTTGCCAACTGGCAGGTCCAGATAGTCACAGATTTCTTTTACCAGATAATTAGAATTTCTACCCGAAAAGATCTGAATTTCGGATCGCGGCATCGAAAAATATCAGGAATTAATTTTAGCGAATACACAAAGTTATCGAAATATATCTCTATAAACAATATCAAATATCAAAATCCCTGCCCTGAAACAGGCAGGCAAATGCCAATTCAGTAACAAGTGCTTTCAAAACTTCCTCTCTTTAGAAAGGGCACGGCCAGGCTTAATTCAAGCTTATTTCTTCAGGATCGTGTATCCGTTTGTTGAATTGTACAGGGAGTCTTCGTTTTTTTGAGGAAGAAATGATGTTGTCTGTATGAAACTTTCTAAATTTGCTGGTTATTCCGCCAGGGGTAACATTAATTTCAACTATATTTATTTCGTTTGCCCTATGGCCAAGAACAGAACTGCCGGCATTGATAAATCGTATACCCTTTCTTTCGTATTGCTGGGTACAGTGTTTATGGCCATGCAATACCATTTCCACGTCAAGAGCCTTCAATTGTTTTATGATACTTTTTTTCTTCCTTAACTTTATTGACTGGGATTCGATCATCCTCCATAATGCATAAGTATTCCTTACTGCGTGAATTTTATGTTTCGAAAAATGGTGATGTGATATTACAATGCGTCTTTTATTATTGAAGCTGCTATGTTTAATGATTTTTGCAGCGGAAGAAATTTGTTCTTTACTTATTGTTCCATTGGAGGCCATTGGATTTCGCATTAGTGAATACTTTGCAATTGAATTTAGCCCAATCAGAACGAAATCATCAAATTCTTTTACGAACGGGAAGAATGTATTTTTTTTAGCTGCAATAATGTTCTGGAAAGTTTCTCTAAAGTAATATTCGAATTGTTCAACCTTTCTGTGATAATCGGTTGCAATACATTTTGAAGGGAAGTTGATAACATCTTCTGCGAAATATACACCTCCAAAAATGTCATGATTGCCTATAATTAAGGTAGTTTTACTTCTGTCAAGCAGGCCGAACTTTTCAAGCAAATTCCTTCCAAGCCCGAGTGATGAAGCATCGGCATTTTCACTTATATCGCCGCTTATTATAAGATGGTCAAATCCTTCAGCCGTTATCTGTTCAAATAAGCTGCGGGTCTTAATATAATTTGAACGTTTATATTTTATATCAAGGTGAAGGTCGGATATGTGAAATATTTTCATTTTTGTATTGTCATTCCCGCCTGCCTGCATCAGGCAGGCGAAAGCGGGAATCAAATCAGTTTACCAAAACTAATTTTAATGTGTTTAATTTATATTAAAAATTAATGAGTATCATATTTATTATACCGCCCAACTGCTGTAATTAAATTGTAAATAAAAATAACCTAATCTTTTCTTAACGAATTTTTAATA